>NZ_JAUBPO010000151.1:0-12103 GCF_036700785.1 Microcoleus sp. S28C3
CTTCTAAGAATGCTGAATTTATATCACAATATCCTCACCACTGATGAACAGTGTTCAATAAGATGCGTTCCCCCTGCTCCCGGTGGTGAATTACAAGTTTTTGCACGATCGCGTTCAGCAAGCTGCCTATTCTTTAATTCCCCAACAAGAGCGATCGCGCGTTCACTATCAGATTGGACAATTGCTGATCCAGCAAATTTCACCCGCAGCTATAGAAGAGCAAATTTTTTCAGTTGTCAATCAGTTGAATTATGGGATTGCGCTGATTGAAGACCAAACAGAACGATCCGATTTGGCACAACTCAACCTCACGGCTTGCCGCAAAGCCAGAGCTGCTACTGCTTATCAAGCTGCTCGCGAGTATGCTGCGATCGGGCTAAATTTGCTTGGAGAGAGCGCTTGGCAACGGCAGTACGAGATGACCTTGAACTTGCACGAAATAGCCGCCGAAGTGGCTTCACTCTGTGGTGAATTTGACCAGATGGATCGGTGGATTGACACTGTGATTCATCATACCAGAACTCCCCTAGAGCGAGTGAGCGTTTACATCGTCAAAATTCAGGCATTATCGTCCCAGAACAAGTTTTTAGAAGCAATTGCTATCGGTTTGTTGAGTCTCAAAGAATTAGGAGTTGAATTGCCCGATCGCCCTACATCAGAAGATATTCAGCAAGCAGTGCAGGAAATTAATAGCTCGATCGGCGATCGACCTATTGAAGACTTATTCGATCTGCCAGCGATGGTAAACCCCCAAAAGCTGGCTACGATGCAAGTGGCGGCAAGTATGGTGTCAGCTTGTTATCTGATTGGTTCGTCTTTGTTTGCACTGGTGACGGCCTTACAGGTAAATTTATCTATCCAATATGGCAACAGTCGCAGTTCAGCTTATAGCTATAGTTGTTATGGCATTTTTCTCAACAGCTTTCTACAAGATGTGACGGTAGCCGATCGGTTTGGCCGATTAGCTTATCGTCTTGCCAGTGGCGCGGATGCCAAAAATATTCGTTCTGAAACTTTTTCTGTGATCGGACTCTGTTTGTACCATCGCAAATCGCATTTGCGGGATACCGTCCCCATTATTCAGGCAGGCTATCAAGCCGGATTAGAAACAGGCAATCTAGAGTTTGTCGGGTATGGTGGGCAGGCATTTTGTATAAATGCCTACTGGTGCGGTCAACCTTTGGCAGAACTTGAACCCCAAATTCGGGCATACCGTCAGCAATTACTCGACCTCAACCAACTAACGACGGCAAATTATTGTTCGGTTTTTTGGGAAGCAACGCTGTTTTTATTGGGTAATCCAAACAACTTGGAGATTTCCTTTGAAGAGGAAGGCTATGAGGAGAAGCTGGTTTCTCAGTCGTTTGCCTCTAACGATTTTTACCGACTCTGCATCTTCTATCTGTACAGGGCAACGTTGAGATTCCTGCTGGGAGACATTGCTGGGGCCGCAGCAGATGTCGATCGAGCAAGACAGTATATAGCGGGAAGCGTAGGAACTACTTCCGAAGCTGGTTTATATTTCTATGACTCACTCATAGCCCTGGCCACTCCTGAGTTTGAGGCTGAGTTAGAAACGCAGTGGCAACGAGTTGAGGAAAATCAAAGGAAGTTGCAGCATTGGGCACAACACGCCCCCATGAATTATTTGCATAAGTGGCAGTTGGTAGAAGCAGAGAAATACCGAGTTGCCAGACAGAGGGCAGAAGCTATTGAAATGTACGATCGCGCCATTTCTGGAGCGAAAGAAAACGAATACATCCAAGAAGAAGCTCTCGCTAACGAACTAGCAGCTAAATTCTACCTCGACTGGGGCAAAGAAAAAGTGGCGCAAGCTTATATGCAAGAAGCCTACTAATGTTATGCTCGCTGGGGTGCGAAAGCCAAAATCGATGACTTAGAAAAACGCTATCCCCAACTTCTTGCTCCCATATTGCAGGCAAGAGAAAATCGTTTTGGAATCAGCGAAACTCGCCTCCACACAATCAATAAATCGTCAGTTTTACATCAAACCTGGCACACAACTCTATCTAGCAGTAGCAGTATTTACGAAGCCCTCGATTTCGCGACAATTCTCAAAGCCTCCCAAACTCTATCGAGTGAAATTCAATTAGAAAAATTGCTGGCTGCACTGATGTGTGTGGTGATGGAAAATGCCGGGGCAAAAAAAGCAGTTCTGCTGTTGCTTAAGGATGGGAATCTCGCGATCGAAGCTGTTGCCTCCTTCCATCGAGATGTCATCTCAATATCTGTACCGCTGTCAGCCAGCGACGAGGTTCCCGCTGCTGTGGTCAACTATGTTAAGCGGACTTGGAAAACTGTAGTTTTGGATAATGCAGCAGTACAAAGCGATTTTATTGCCGATCCTTATTTGATGCAGGAAAAGCCCAAAAGTGTGCTGTGCGCGCCAATTTTAAATCAGGGTAAATTAATCGGCTTGCTATATCTAGAAAATAACTTGACAATTGGTGCATTTACAGAGGATCGCACTGAAGTCATCCAACTTTTGTGCGCCCAAGCGGCTATCTCTCTAGAAAATGCCCGCCTGTACCAACAATCTCAAGCTTATGCACAAGAATTAGAGCGATCGCTCCTCGATCTGCAGCAAGCACAGTTACAGATCGTGCAAAGCGAAAAAATGTCCGCCTTGGGTAATTTAGTCACAGGAATAGCCCACGAAATAAATAATCCTGTCGGCTTTATTAGCGGCAATATTGAGGAAGCAACCACCACGATCAAAGATTTGATTTCCCACTTAAAGTTATATCAAGAAAAACTGCCAAATCCCGGCGAGGAAATCGAAGAAAATGCTGAGGATATTGATTTAGAGTATGCCTTAGAAGATTTGCCAAAGATGCTGTTGTCGATGAAAGTCGGGTGCGATCGCATTCGCGGCATTAGCACCAGCCTCCGCACTTTCTCAAGAGCCGATAAAGACTACAAAGTTCCCTTTAATATCCATGAGGGCATTGACAGCACCATCTTAATTTTGAAACATCGCCTGAAAGCCAACGAACACCATCCTGCGATCGAAGTCGTCACAGACTACGGCAATCTCCCCCCCATCGAATGCTTTCCCGGTCAACTGAACCAAGTCTTTATGAACCTGCTTGCTAACGCGATCGATGCCCTAGAAGAATCAAACCAAGGACGCAGTTTGGAGGCAATTAAAGCAAATCCACACTGTATCACAGTTCGTACCAGTCTGTCGGGCGATCGGCACATCAAAGTTCAGATTGCCGATAACGGTGCGGGCATGACTGAAGCCGTGAAACAGCGGATTTTTGACCATTTGTTCACCACGAAGGCAGTAGGAAAAGGCACAGGATTAGGATTGGCGATCGCCCGCCAGATTGTAGTCGAGACCCACGGCGGAACAATTAATGTCAATTCTACTTTGGGGGGAGGAAGTGAATTTGAGATAGTGTTACCTGTTAACGGATAAAAGTAGAGGGCATTGTTCATCATTTTTGATTTTAGATTCTAGATTTTAGATTGAAGAATTGGGAATGACAGATGACCTAATGATTTGGAGCTGGCCTACATTTGTATTCTTGTTTCAAAGTAGTATCAGAACTAAAAATTTGAGGAGGAGGAAGAATGAAAAAGGTTATTCATTTTTCATTCTTCCTCCTTTTGTTTGTCGAGTTTGAGTTCCTTGAGTCCGATCGACTAATTTCTATTTAAAAAAATCCATAATAACTAAATGAGATTGCCGATCGGGCATTATACCAGCCCCGATCGCAACTGCGGACACGGGCAAAACTTCCAGCGCCCCTTCGCCAGATTGCCAAAATCTCAATTATGCTAACCTAGGCAAGCAGCAATCCCTTGTCACGAAGGCGATTAACATAATTTCAAACAATTTATTTTATTGAGGACCGGTGTATCCCGTATGGCAAACCTGATCGGCACAGACAGCAACGACTTTATTCTAGGAACTCCGCTGAGCGATCGAATTCGCGCCTTAGATGGCGATGACACGCCCCTGGGTGCGGGAGGAGATGACACCCTAGAGGGCGACGGCGGCAACGACCAGCTTCTTGGAGGTGACGGAGCAGATTCGCTGATTGGCGGTGAAGGAAATGACGAACTTATTGGCAACCAAGGCCGCGATTTTGCTTCCGGCGGGAACGGCGACGACTCGATTCGCGGCGGTTTGGGCAACGACATCCTCGAAGGCAACGACGGGATAGACAGCGTGGTGGGAGACGCTGGGGACGACTTAGTTTTTGGCAACGGAGGCTTTGATGTGATTGCCGGCGGTACTGGCAACGACACCCTCACAGGGAATGACGGCGACGATTCCGTGTTCGGGAATGCTGATGAGGACTTTCTCTACGGGAATTTTGGGAACGATTCTCTCAACGGCGGTAGCGGCAGGGATCAACTGTTGGGCGGTGAGGGCAACGATTACTTGAGTGCCAGCGACGGCGACGACACTTTGTACGGCAATGCCGACAACGATTCGCTCTTCGGAGATGCTGGTAACGACCAGATATTCGGCGGCAAGGCTGACGATACAGCTTTTGGCGGCACAGGTTCCGATACGCTTCGCGGGGATGAAGCCGACGACTCGGTACTGGGAGATGAAGGCAATGACTTCCTGTTTGGTGGCAAAGGTAATGATGCTCTAGACGGCGGTTTTGGCGATGACTCGTTGGCTGGAGGTATCGGCGACGATACAATTTTGGGCAGTTTCGGCAATGACAATTTATTTGGGGCAGAGGGTAATGATTCTCTGATCGGAGGTGAGGGTTCGGATACTCTGACTGGCGGCAGCGGCAGCGATGTTTTTGGATTGGGAGCCGGGCCTGGCAGTTTGGCTTTAATTACTGATTACAATGAGGCAGAGGATTTCTTTGGACTGCCGAGCAATTTATCTTTCGCTCAACTGCAAGTTCGGCAAGGTAACGGTGCAAATATCAGGGATACAGTAATTACGACGCTCGACGGCAAGCTTTTAGCAATTTTGACAGACACTCCGGCAGCGCTGCTCGATGCCAATGATTTTATCGCTGTGACTGGGACGGTTCCCCCCAGACCAACCACGATTACAACTACAACTACAGTTACAACCACAATTACAGATCCAAATCAACCTCCAACTCCAACTCCGGCTCCAGCTCCGGCTCCAACTCCGGCTCCAACTCCAACTCCGACTCCAACTCCAACTCCGACTCCAACTCCAACTCCAACTCCAACTCCGACTCCAACTCCAACTCCGACGCCGACTCCAACTCCAACTCCCACAGCAGCACCGACTCCGACGCCGACTCCGACGCCGACTCCCACAGCAGCACCGACTCCGACGCCGACGCCGACTCCGACTCCCACAGCAGCACCGACTCCGACGCCGACGCCGACTCCGACTCCGACTCCCACAGCAGCACCGACTCCGACTCCGACTGCTTCGAGGATTCCAACTCCGCCGACAGTTAGCGTGCCTGATGCTGATTCGCCCCTGCTGTCAATTAGTTCGATCGCCCCGAGGCAGGCTCCCGGACTATTGCCACTGCCGGACCAGACGCGGATATTCCCGACGGCGGTGCCGAACCTGATACCTGGTCTTACACCTACACCTTTCGGGTTATAGGTGCGATCGCCCAGCTCAGTTATGAGTTTGTGATTTTTACATAAACTCATAACTCAAAACTCAAAACTATTTAACGTCTTGTGGAGTCTCGGCCGAGTCTTCTGGCAACTCGGCTGGAGAATCTTCTAGGGGAGATAATTGTTGGGTGTACCCCAAGAGCGATCGAAGTTTCATGCGGTGGATGTAAGGCCAGCCACCATTGGCTTCAATATTCTTGAGTAGTTTGTAAAGTGCTTGGCGGTTGTCGGGAAAAGACGCTTGAAACAAACCGTCCCGAATTTCCCGGTGCGAAGCTTCCAGCGTCCGCAGCAGGGCCAAAAGCAGCAGACTGTCTCCCTGACAACTTTCGGCTAAAGTCCGAATCGCCTCTGTCAGCGATTGCATTTGAGACTGCAACTTTTCTGACTCTAAATCTTTGCCGTTGTCCATACTGCTGCTTCCTTTGAAATCTACAAGGCGTTTGTCCCCAGCCTTTTGGTCAGCCGACTAATCGAGCTAGTCGCGATCGCCATTCGGGGTCATAAGCAAAGTAACTTAAGTAGGTTGACTTAAGCAATATTAATTTGCAGTCCAAGCCAAGAAAAGAGCACAACCCGTCGTACCATGTGTATTGGGCTGCGATCCGAACATGATTGAGAAATCATAAGTTCTTGCTTATTTTCACTGGACTAGCTTGATTTTTTGAGTCAATGTCTGTCTCGGTGAAGCGAGCGATCTGGATCTAAATGCTGCCCAAAGCGCTGGCGTAGCCTGCCGGCGGGCAATTATATTTTGCTCGAAGTAAGGCTTTTTCTTAATATAATCCGATGTTGGATATTGAGGTTTGCAATGAAATATCGTGCTTTAATTGTTGCACTTTTAGCATTTTGCATGAGTGCGCTGGTTGCTTGTTCTTCTGCTTCTGACACGACGGTGGCGACTACCGAGTTGCTCACCTACGACCAGATTAGAGGTACTGGATTGGCTAATAACTGCCCTAGCTTGGCAGAAACTTCTCGGGGATCGATCCCCCTCGAAGCGGGCGACACCTATAAACTGACTGGTTTGTGTTTGCAGCCCACAACTTTTTTTGTGAAGGAAGAACCAGCAAACAAACGCCAAGAGGCGGAATTTGTGCCTGGTAAATTGCTGACCCGGTTCACGTCGAGCATTGACCAAGTTCAAGGTACGCTTAATGTCGGTAATGACGGAACTCTGACTTTCACAGAAGAAGACGGCTTGGATTTTCAAGCTATTACGATTCAGTTACCGGGCGGAGAGCAAGTACCTTTCTTGTTTACCATTAAACAGCTAGTGGCCAGTTCCGAACCGGGAGTGGTTGCTATCAATACTTCCACCGATTTGCGAGGGGATTTTAACGTTCCTTCTTACCGCAGCGCAGGCTTTTTAGACCCTAAAGCTCGCGGGGTAGCGACTGGCTACGATAATGCTGTAGCGCTTCCGGCTACTGACAATTCCAAACTGAACCGCTCTAATGTAAAGCTGGCTGACACCCGCACCAAGGCGGGCAAAATTTCTCTCCAAGTTGCTAAAGTCAATAGCGCCACTGGCGAAGTTGGCGGGATTTTTGAGAGCACGCAGCCTTCTGATACTGATTTGGGAGCTAGACCTGCTCTGGACGTGAAAATTCGGGGTTTGTTTTACGCTCGCATTGAGCCTTCTGTGTCGTAAAATTGGGTTTCTGGATAGATCGAACTTGAGCAGTTTTTTGCCATAAAGCTACTGCTCGCCCTTCATTAGCCAACAGTCTTGACCAATATAAATTAAGACTGTTGACTAATGACTAAATTTATGATTTGATTGTGATTAGCTACAAGTAATGTAAGTTGGGATTTTAAATTAATTAAAGTATTGTATTGAAACCGCTTTCAGATTATAATATAGTGGTAAAAAATCCCGGTTAAATTCGGGATTGTGCCGAAAACCTTCTACCTGGTAAAATGCTGCCTTCTGCCGAAGGCCTTCGGATCGTCGCCCTAAATCCCTGCACCTTCCCAAAAATCAAAAGGTGTGTCCGCTATCACACCTATTAAGTGCTAGGATTACACTACCTAAAAGTGAATTATTTTAGACTGTATTGGAAACTCGATCTAAAGCAACCTCAGTCCTCTCCTCTACCAACCCTTATGCCGCTATGTCTACCACAGTGCCCAACGATCTAAAGAACGACAATTTGCAATTGTTGCGCGAGTACCAACTTTCGGGATCGAATGAAATCCGCAATCAGTTAGTTAAACTGAATATTGGACTGGTGAGAAAAGAAGTTTACCACTGGCTAAACCAGTGCAGTGAAAGCTACGACGATTTGCTGCAAGTAGGGTGTATTGGGTTGATCAGGGCGATCGAGCGGTTTGATATGTCGAAGGGACACGCTTTTAGTTCCTTTGCAATTCCCTACATTCGGGGCGAAATTCAACACTACTTGCGGGACAAAAGCCCTTCTGTGCGATTTCCCCGCCACTGGCAGTCCCTGGAACGCAAATCTGTAGCAGCGATCAAGGATTTGCAGGTGCAGTTCAACCGCAAACCTACGGATGCTGAAGTAGCAGCGGTGCTCGAGGTTTCTGTAGAAGAATGGCAAGAAATTAAGTTGGCCCATCTCAACAGATCGCCTCTGAGTTTGGACGCGCCGATGCAAGATGAAGATGAGGGGGCTACTTGTCTCGGAGAATTGGTTCCCGATACCAAGTATCGGAGTTTTCAGTTGGCGCAAGAGGATCAAATTCGCGTACAGCAAGCTTTGGCTATGTTGGAACAACGGACTCGCGAGATATTGGAGTTTGTTTTTCTCTACGATTTGACGCAGAAAGAAACGGCTGAACGCTTGGGTATCAGTGCGGTGACTGTTTCTCGGCGAGTTAAGAAGGGGCTGGATTTGCTCAAAGAAATCATGACGAAACAGCTTTAGTCATTAGTCATTAGTCATTGGTCATTGGTCAGCAGTAGTTATACCAATTCTGAAAAGTAGTGCTAGATATAAATTATCAGCTATCGTCTGTAGGGAAACGGCACTGCCGTGTCCGGCCGGTGGTGAGAGCGAATCAACGATAATTTATATAAGAGAATTACTTTAGCAATAGTTTTTAAAATTGGTATTAGTCAACAGTCAGCAGTATTCAGTCAACAGTCAATAGTCAACAGCGATCGGTAATTAGTCAGTTGCTACCAAGAACAAATAACAAATGACTAATGACTAATGACTAATGACTACTAACTAATTTTTAGATGCTGCGGACAAATTTATCGAGCCTTTCTACGGCTTTTTTAATTGTGCCTAAATCGGTGGCGTAAGACAAGCGGATGTGGTCGTCTGCACCAAAAGCAATCCCCGGAATAACTGCTACTTGCTGCTGTTCTAAGAAAGCGTCGCAAAATTCCAGAGAATTCATTCCTGTTTTGCTGATGTTGACAAACATATAGAAAGCACCGTCTGGTTTGATGCAGCTAATTCCGGGGACAGCATCGAGCAATTCAAATATTACCTGACGCCTTTCGGCAAAAGCTTGACGCATTTTTTCTACAGACTCTTGGCTGCTTTCCAAAGCTGCGATCGCGCCGTACTGTGCAAAAGTACACACGTTTGAGGTACTGTGACCTTGAATGGTGCTGGTGGCTTTGATTAATTCGATCGGCCCGGCCAAATAACCGATTCGCCAGCCTGTCATCGAGTAAGCTTTGGCAAAACCGCTGCTGATCAGGGTGCGATCGAAGATTTCTTGACCCAGGGAACCGATGCTGACGTGTTGGGCGCCGTCATATATAATTTTTTCGTAAATTTCGTCAGCAACGACTAGAATATCTCGATCGACTATCACCTCGGCTAGTGCTTTGATTTCCGCCAGAGTGTACACCATTCCCGTTGGGTTAGAAGGCGAATTCAGTACAAATAACTTGGTTTTGGGAGTAATCGCTCGACTCAGTTGTTCCGGTGTAATTTTATATCCTGTAGAAGCATCTGTCCGTACAATTACAGGCTTGCCGCTGGCGAGTTTTACCATTTCTGGATAGCTCAGCCAGTAGGGAGCAGGGATAATTACTTCATCCCCCGGATCGATCAGAGCCATCATCAGATTGTAGAGCGAATGCTTGCCGCCGTTGGTGACGATGATATTTTCAGGTTGATAGTTAAGGTTGTTGTCCTCGCGGAGTTTGCGGGCGATCGCAGCTTTTAACTGCGGTTCCCCAGTCACAGGGCCGTACTTAGTCTTCCCCTCGTCTAAAGCTTGTTTTGCCGCTGCTTTAACGTGTTCGGGGGTATCAAAGTCTGGTTCTCCTGTACTCAAACTACAGACATCAATCCCTTCGGCCTTCATGGCTTTAGCCTTAGCTGCGATCGCCAAGGTTATGGAAGGAGGAACCTCGCCCACTCGTGCTGCCAACTTAATCATTGGATTTTAGATATTAGATTTTTGACTTTAGATCTTAGGGTGACAAATCTTGATATTCAACCCTGTTGTTAGGGAATTATGACATTTGTTTACATAGTACGTAAAGGATTAAGCAATTAAAGAATAAAAATTAAAGAAGCTCTTAGTTTTAATTTTTATTTTTAATATTTTAAATTTTGACGTTATTATTGTACCATTTTTGATGCCTCGTTACCCTCAACGCCGATCTGCAAGCTTATGGATCTCAAATCTCTGATTCGCGACATTCCTGATTTCCCAAAGCCGGGAATTCTGTTTCGAGACATTACAACTTTGCTGCGCGACCCGCAAGGCCTCAACTACACCATTGACAGCTTAGCCGAAAAATGCTCTGAAATGTCTGCTGACTATGTGGTGGGCATGGAATCCCGAGGCTTTATATTTGGCGCGCCTTTGGCTTATAAAATGGGAATAGGCTTTATTCCTGTCCGCAAACCAGGGAAACTGCCAGGTGCGGTTCATTTTGCTGAGTACGAATTGGAATACGGTGTCGATCGACTGGAGATGCACCGAGATGCGATGACATCCGGCAGCCGGGTGCTGATTGTGGACGATTTAATCGCCACTGGCGGAACGGCGATGGCGACGGCTAAATTGTTGGAGCAAGCTGGGTGCGAGCTTGTCGGTTTTGCTTTTATCATTGAATTGCAGGCTTTGGGCGGCAGGGAGAAATTGCCGGATGTGCCGATCGTCACGCTAGTTGAATATTAGTTAGTTAACTGCTGACAGTTGACAGTTGGCAGTTGACAGTTGACAGTTGAGTAAAAACTACTGACAAATAATATCCTTGACCTTTGCATCGGAATTATTCATCTCTCTCTTCTCTGACTCTGCGATCTCTGCGTTAAGAGCGGTTAAATCATTCCGATGCAACCGGAATTAATATCATTCACAATTCTTCAATTCTTCAATTCTAAAATCTAAAATCTAAAATCTAAAATCTAAAATCTAAAATCCTATGACTTCTATTAAATTGAATCGAAATTGGCGAGGGTTGAGTTCTCTGTTTGGTGGGGAGACATTTACTTATGTTGTCAAGCGACTGTTGCAGGCACTTTTAACGCTATTTTTGGCATCGGCTCTTTGTTTTGCAATTATTGAGCTAGCACCGGGAAATTACTTGGATACTTTGAGCCAAAATCCGAAGATTTCGCCGGAAACACTCAAGCAACTCGAACAGCAGTTCGGCTTAGATAAACCAGCTATTGTGCAGTATTGGCTGTGGCTGCAACAAATTGTGACGCGGGGGAATTTTGGCACGAGTTTTGTGTATCAGCGATCGGTAGCTTCGCTGCTGTGGGAACGGGTACCGGCGACGCTGTTGATGGCGATCGCATCTATGTTTGTGACTTGGGCGATCGCCATTCCTTTGGGAATTGTCGCCGCCGTCAATCAAAACCGCACAGTCGATCGAGTTTTGCAAGTAGTCAGCTACACCGGACAGGGATTTCCGAGCTTTATTACAGCTTTGTTGCTGCTATTTTTCGCACAAAATACTTCGCCTCTGTTTCCCGTCGGAGGAATGACAAGTATCGACCACGCAGACTTACCTTGGTGGGGTCAAATCCTCGATTACTGCTGGCACTTAATTTTGCCAACTGTCGCCCTCAGCGTTACTGGTTTTGCTGGTTTGCAAAGATTGATGCGCGGACAATTGTTGGACGTGCTGCGTCAAGATTATATCCGAACAGCGCGGGCGAAAGGTTTGCCGGACGATCGAGTAATTTACGTTCACGCTTTGCGGAATGCTGTTAATCCGTTGATTACCCTATTGGGTTTTGAGTTTGCTAGTTTGTTGAGCGGTGCGTTTATTGCCGAATTTTTCTTTAATTGGCCTGGTTTGGGAAAGCTGACTTTGGAGGCGGTGAACAATCAAGATTTGTATTTAGTAATGGCAAGTTTGATGATGGGTGCAACCATGTTGATTGTGGGGAATTTGTTGGCGGATTTGCTGCTGAAAGCTGTCGATCCTCGGATTAAGCTCGAAGATTTGAAATAGTAGACTTACAGCAGATTGCAGGTTTATAGATGACAGTAACAGCATTTAGTAAACCAGTTTTTTAAATGTTGAGGATTTATT
>NZ_JAUBPO010000152.1:0-11765 GCF_036700785.1 Microcoleus sp. S28C3
ATTTTTGGCTGGCATACTTCTGGCTTTTCTGTGACTTGTGATTTATTATTATACCAGTTTTAATGCGAAACAGCTTAACACAGTCAGCTTAAAGCATTCTGCAAGATAGGGAGAAACGTAAGCGTCTGCTGCTTGGTAGAGTTGAGCTATTTGAACAAATGATAGCTGGCTACCAGTATAAATTAATCGGGGCGAAATTTTGGCTCTTTCGGTAGCGTTGAGGACAACTCGGCTGGCTTCGGCAATCTCGTCTCTGGAGGGATAGAGTAGTTCTGAGCCTTTTAAAACTAATCTGGCATGGGGATCTTTGTCAACAACCGCAGCGAAAGCTTTTAATAAGGGGCGAATGCCGGGAGCATCCCTATTCGTGCAAAAATATTAAACTGTAAATTCACCATAATAATTTTAATTATCGACCTGCGTAAAATATTTAAATCTCAACTATCAACTAAAACAGGGCGGTGGCTAACAACAGCCACCGCCCTCAAGATAGTATTGCGCTATCTAAATCTGTGCTTACGCAGGAAGCAAGACTGAATCAATAATGTGGATCACACCATTATCAGCAGCAACATCGGCTGTTGTAACGGTAGAATCATTGATTTTGACGCCATTGGAAGCATCAATTTTTACTTCTGAACCTTCAACTGTCTTGGCAGATTTCAGGTTGACCACATCAGCGGCCAGAACTTTGCCAGAAACGACATGATAAGTCAGGATTTTTGTGAGCTTAGGAATGTCCTTAAGCAGTGCTTCTACAGTACCTTCGGGAAGCTTAGCAAAAGCTTCGTCCGTAGGCGCAAAAACTGTGAAGGGGCCAGCGCCTTTGAGAGTATCTACTAAACCAGCAGCTTTGACAGCAGCAACTAGGGTTGTAAAAGATCCAGCCGAAACGGCGGTATCAACGATATCAGCCAAGTTAGTCACCTAGTTTTTGTAATCTATAAATCACTATAACGCTAAAAAGTTAATTTAGCTACATTAATTTTTTTTCTAGTTCTGTCTGGTTTTCTGATTATTTAAGATAGCATTTTTTAATTTAACTCCTTTCCTAAAATACCTATCTAAAGGTAGATATTTGTTTTTCCATTTTACTGTATTTGAATTTATTCATGTAATCGTAAATACATTAGTAAGACGATCGCCCCTGCGCGCTGTTTAAACTAAACGCAGGGGCGATGTCTGCGAACCCTTGCCTCTGCTGCGACATTTTGATTAGCTTAGCCAAACATTTAACATTCTGCATAGCGCTAACGAACCGCAAAAGCCCGCCACCCCGACTGATGACAACAGTTTGGGAAATCCCGATCTAAACTGTTAACAACCATTAACTAGCGGAAGGGTGACATGAGATACAAACTACTAGGTCACAGCGGACTTCGCGTTTCGGAAATCTGCCTTGGAACCATGACTTTTGGGGAAGAGTGGGGTTGGGGCGGTTCCTACGACGAAAGCCGTAAAATGTTCGACGCCTTTGCAGAAGCGGGCGGCAATTTCATTGATACCGCGAATCTCTACACCAACGGTACTAGCGAAAAATATGTCGGTGAGTTCATCGCAGCCGATCGCGAAAAATGGGTAGTTGCCACTAAGTATAGCCTCAACATGAAGAATGGCGAAATCAACGGTTTCGGCAACCACCGCAAAAATATGGTGCAAGCAGTAGAAGCAAGTTTGAAGCGATTGCAAGTTGAATACATAGATTTGCTGTGGCTGCACGCTTGGGATTTTACCACACCAGTCGAAGAAGTGATGCGCGCTTTTGACGATTTGGTGCGCGCCGGCAAAGTTCTTTATATCGGCATTTCCGATACGCCGGCTTGGATTATTTCTCAAGCAAATACGATCGCCAACCTGCGCGGTTGGACACCATTTATCGGCTTGCAAATCGAGTATTCTTTAAAAGAGCGAACTCCCGAACGGGACTTGATCCCTATGTCAAAAGCCTTTGATATTGGCGTCACAGCTTGGAGCCCCCTAGCAGGCGGCTTGCTGACAGGAAAATACAACACTTCAGAAACAGCCACCGAAACTAAACGGCTTAATTCACCGGACTCTGGAAAAATTAACGAACGAGACCTCAAAATTGCTGACGAAGTTACCAAAATAGCAGCCGAAATTAACAAGCCTGCTTCTCAAGTAGCCCTAAATTGGCTGCGACAACAGCCAATCAAAGTTATTCCAATTGTGGGTTCGCGCAAACTCTCGCAACTTCAGGAAAATCTCGCTTGTTTGGAGTTTGAATTAACCCCGGAACAAATGCAGCAGTTAGACAAAGTAAGTGCAATTGAATTAGGTTTTCCCCACGATTTCTTAAAGAGTTCGGCTGTGCAAGATTTTGCCTTTGGAGGGGGAATCGCCAAAATTGACAGCAGTCGACTGTAAAGTTGCTGCTATTTTTTAGTCGCGGGTTTGCGTGGATATTTTGCGTTCGATCGCAGAGATGGGCGAACCCGCCCTTAGAGGGATGATTGATATTTTTGCTGTGGACGCGACGTTAAACTGAGTTTCACAGCGCAAATGTCATCACATTGGTTTCTTGGCACAGACTCGCGCAAAATCTTAGGTTTATTGTTGCCGTTGCCTGGTTTCTTTGCTATTGTTGAGACAGGTGCTCTTCGGTGAGTTTTACCCCACTGCATAAACTGTCAATTGTTAATCTATCGGAAGTCTGAAATCTCTGTGCAGCTTTGTATATTAGGATACAAATTTTTCCTGCGAGCGATCGGATGAGTTTAAAAAAGGCTAGGTTTGTCAAATTAAAAAGCAACATAAACTTGATGGGAAATTTTCTATCCTCTCCAAATAAAGCAATAAAACTCGCTCTTTTTTCACCCCGTAGCTGCCAGTTAAGGGTGATTTTACAAGGTCGATCGGCATTTTAACCGCTTTTGAACCCAGCGTGTAAGCTAAGCGCATCCTGAGATAGAAGTCATCCTTCAGATAGAAGTTATAGCAGAAAAACTGGGTTATAGTTAACAACAATAGCAAGTATAACAATATTAACTTATCTCCCCGTTTCAATTCTGAAAAAAGCAGATAAGCGTGTTTCTCCGCAGCTAAACAATTTCTTTGTTTGGTTCCATGAATGCGGCGCTTGCTCGTCAATAAAAGTTCTCAGATTGATGCTTCTCGCGACTTTTAGCAAGACACTCCTGAGAAACAGATTCTATTGACAAATTTTCATTGACAAATTTTCATTGACAAATTCCAGAGGCTAATTATGTCGCCCCCCCCAAACTCAGTAAACAATAATTATAGCGGCAATAAAGGTCGAGCATGGGAGATCCGATTTACCTCTATAGATCCTGCCAAATCGCCTTCTCAATTCGCTCCCTCGCCGGCATTGCGCGCTAAATTATTAAAAGCTGATTCTTTAGATGCACCGGATTTAGTTTGCCTGTCTCATTTGCGGTGGAATTTTGTCTATCAGCGTCCGCAACATCTCTTGGGTCGCTGTGCGAAAAGTCGTCGCGTATTCTTTGTAGAAGAACCGATTTTTAGCGAGGCTACAGATTGGTGGCTTGATGTCAGCATCCACGAAAGCGGAGTCTGGGTAATAGTACCGCACCTGAGTGAAGGAACCAGCGAAGCAACAGCACAAACTGCTCAGCAAGCCATGCTAGATGATTTGTTTAAAGCAGCAGAAATTAGCCAGTACATCCTCTGGTATTACACACCAATGGCTGTCAGTTTCACAAGCCACTTAAAGCCGCTAGCTGTAGTTTACGACTGCATGGATGAACTCTCAGCATTCCAAGGCGCGCACCCGGATTTAAAAGCCAATGAAAACCAATTATTAAAACGCGCCAGCGTAGTATTTACCGGGGGACACAACCTTTACGAAGCCAAACAGCACCAGCACCCAAACATTCACGCCTTCCCCAGCAGCATCGAAAAAGAACACTTTGCGACAGCCAGGAATCTTTCAGAAGAACCAGCGGATCAAAAAGACATTCCTCACCCGCGTTTGGGATTTTATGGCGTCATAGACGAACGCATGGATATCGAACTGCTGGGGGGCATTGCGGAAGCAAGGCCGGACTGGCATTTAGTCATCATTGGCCCGGTGGCGAAAATCGATCCGGCAACTCTGCCAACTCACCCAAATATCCACTATCTCGGTGGCAAATCTTATCAAGAACTGCCAGCGTATCTTGGCGGATGGGATATAGCCATGCTGCCTTTTGCGATTAACGAATCGACTAAATTTATTAGTCCGACGAAAACTCCAGAATACCTCGCTGCCGGCAAACCTGTGATTTCTACTCCTATCCGCGACGTGGTGCGGCCCTACGGAGAAAACGGCTTGGTTCGGATTGCTAGCAATTCTGAAGAATTCGTTGCTTGTGCCGAAGAAATCTTCAGCGAAAGTTCGGACGTTCGCACCAAGTGGCTTAGCGAAGTTGACGCTTTTTTAGCAGACAATTCTTGGGACAATACCTGGGGCGAAATGCTGGGGTTGATCGAAAGTGCGATCGACGAGAAAAGGCCGAAAGCAGAAGGCAGGATGAAAGTTTTAAGTTAGGAATGTTGAGGTTTAAGTTAAAGAGTTACCAATTTATGAATTCAAAACTCAACACTCAACTATGCTCGCTTGTTGATTACCAATTACAAATTACCCTTACCCACAATCAGAGGTGTTTTAATGTTTGACTATTTAATCGTCGGAGCAGGATTTGCAGGTAGCGTCATTGCGGAAAGACTAGCAAATGAGGCCGGAAAAACAGTTCTGATAATTGATACCCGCAACCACATCGGCGGCAACGCATACGATCACTACGACAACCACGGCATCCTCGTACACAAATACGGCCCCCACATTTTTCACACGAATTCGCGCCCAGTTTTCGAGTATCTTTCGCGCTTCACCGAGTGGCGGCCCTACGAACACCGCGTCCTCGCCAGCGTTGACGGTCAACTGCTGCCAATTCCGATCAATCTCAACACCGTAAACCAACTTTACGGACTGAATCTCACCTCATTTGAAGTAGAAGATTTCTTCGCGAAAGTAGCAGAACCAAAGGATTACATTCGCACTTCCGAAGATGTAGTTGTCAGCAAAGTCGGCCGGGAACTTTACGAGAAATTCTTCCGCAACTACACCCGGAAACAGTGGGGAATGGACCCCTCGGAACTCGATAACTCAGTGATTGCGCGCGTTCCCACTCGCATTAACCGGGACGATCGCTATTTCACCGATACCTATCAAGCAATGCCCCTGCACGGCTACACTCGGATGTTTGAAAAGATGCTTTCTCACCCAAACATCAAGGTGATGCTGAATACCGACTACCGGGAGATTGAGGGTTTTATCCCTTACGGAGAAATGATTTACACCGGGCCTGTTGATTCTTATTTCAATTATTGCTACGGCAAACTTCCTTACCGTTCCTTGGAATTCAAGCACGAAACGCTAAACGTACCCGTACACCAAGCAGCACCGGTGGTAAATTACCCCAACGAACATTTATATACTCGCTGCACGGAGTTTAAATACCTCACCGGACAAGAGCATCTAAAAACTAGCATTGTATACGAATATCCCCAAGCTGAGGGAGACCCTTACTACCCAGTTCCGCGTCCAGAAAATGCCGAAATTTACAAGAAATATAAGGCTTTGGCTGATGCAACTCCGGGAGTTTCTTTTGTGGGAAGGCTGGCGACTTACAGGTATTACAACATGGATCAAGTGGTCGCTCAAGCTTTGACAACTTACAATCAAATTACTACCAAGCCAGTGATTGAATTGGCGGCGAATGTTAACGATTCTGCCTCTAATGTAAGCTCCTCGAATGGAGTTGTCGATCGCCCAGCCGCAGATTCTCTAAAGGTCGCTGCTGTCAACGGCAACGGCAACGGCAACGGCGGCAAATCTGGTAGCAAGTAGCTGGAAGCTTTGAGTTTGTAAGGGTCAAGATGTCTGGTGATCCGTGCGCACCCTACGGCGATAGCTAAAAACGTAAGGTATGCACGGATCACCCTACTCGGTTTGGATCAAAATTTATTTAACAATTCAAACAAGTGTTGAGGTGAAAATGAGAGTTATAATTAAAATAGTTTTGTCTCATGAGATTTTGCAAACTTCTCAATTTCCGCATTTCCATAAAGAAATAGAGCGCTTAATTGAAAGTGGTGGCAAAATTCTGATGCTCGATTTCTCAAAAATTAATTTTCTGAACAATTCCGAGTTAATGGCTGTAGTGGCGATCGTAAAATTAGTTAGAGACAGCGCCTGTATACTTTTGATATCTGCCATGAGCGAACAAGTTAGAATCCTATTTGAACTCACGGGACTAGAACAAATATTTCAGTGTTTGCCGCCTGTAGAACATGACGTTCCCCTCAAAAGTGAGCTAAGTGACCCTTTAGGAGGTTTGCACAGTCTTGCTAGCTAAACTAGAGTTATGAACTCGGGAGAGTGTCTGACTCAGAGTGGCGCAGAGGGGGAGAGACCCAGACAGGAGAGGCCCAGAGTGTCCGAGTGTCCGAGTCGGGGATCAGAAAAATCTTGCTTCTTCCTTGCTTCTGACTCATGAGTAATGACTTCTGCCTTCAGCACAAGACAGCCTTTAGATGAGGCTGTTTTAATTTGCTAAACTTTTACAATTAATCAGCAAAAAACTTGTCAAAGTCGGGGTAATTGTCGCTAACCTATATATATAACTTCGGGTAGATGTGCCGATGAGCTGGTTAGGTAGAGAGCTAGAAAATTGCGATATTGAAGAGTCTTCCACTATAGACAGCAAGATAACTGTTCAAGGGCGGAAAACAGGTTATCCGCGCCCCCAATTGCGCCGGAGCAACTGGATTTGTCTTAACGGTCAGTGGAAGTTTGCTTACGACGACGCGGGAGGCTGCGTGCAGCCGATCGATATTTCTGAGTGGACTCACACTATAGAAGTGCCGTTTGCTCCTGAATCGGCAAAAAGCGGCATAGGCGACACGAATTTTCACGCCAACTGCTGGTACGAACGCGAATTTGACTTACCCCACACAGAAAGCAGAGTGCTGCTGCACTTCGGGGCCGTAGACTACCGCGCGCGCGTCTGGGTGAACGGTCAGTTTGTCATCCAACACGAAGGCGGACACACTCCTTTCACGGCAGACATTACAGCAGTTTTGAACCTCAACGGGCCGCAGCGGGTGACAGTCTGGGCCCAAGACGACCCGCAAGATTTGGAGCAACCGCGCGGCAAGCAAGACTGGCAAATAGAGCCCCACAGTATTTGGTATCCGCGCACGACCGGCATTTGGCAGACAGTCTGGGTAGAATTGGTGCCTCACACTTATATCGAGCGCATCCGCTGGACTCCTCAGTTTGAACGCTGGGAAATCGGTTTTGAAGCGTTTGTCGCGGGCGATCGCCAGTCTGGAATCCAGATTAAAGTTAAACTGTCGATCGGCTGTATGCTGCTGGTCAACGACACCTACGAAGTCATCAACGGCGAAATCCACCGCCGCATCGCCCTATCCGACCCTGGTATCGACGACTACCGCAACGAACTGCTGTGGAGTCCCGAAAAGCCGACGCTAATTAACGCTCAAGTGCAGTTGTGGGCGGACGGCAAATTGCTCGACGAGGTTAAATCTTATACCGCCATGCGGACGGTCAGCATCCAGCGCGATCGCTTCATGCTCAACGGCCGCCCCTACTACCTGAGGCTGGTGCTCGACCAAGGTTACTGGCCCGACACCATGATGACTGCCCCCTCCGACGAAGCTTTGCGTCACGATGTCGAATTAGTTAAAGCAATGGGTTTCAACGGCGTCCGCAAGCACCAAAAAATCGAAGACCCGCGATTTTTGTACTGGGCTGACGTGCTCGGGCTCCTAGTTTGGGAAGAAATGCCCAGCGCCTACCGTTTCACTCCCAAAGCCGTGCAACGGCTGACGCGGGAGTGGACGGAAGTCATCGACCGCGACGCCAGCCACCCCTGTATCGTAGTCTGGGTGCCGTTCAACGAATCCTGGGGAGTTCCGAATTTAGTCGAAGCCGCAGCCCACCGCAACTACGTGCAAGCCCTTTATTTCTTGACAAAAACCCTCGATCCGACTCGCCCCGTCATCGGTAACGACGGCTGGGAAAGCATCGATACCGACATCCTGGCGATTCACGACTACGACAACAACCCGCAAACTGTGGCAAAACGCTACGGACCCGAAGTGCAGCTAGCCGATTTGTTCGATCGCGGGCGTCCGGGAGGGCGTATCCTCACCCTGGACGGGCACCCGCACCAAGGACAGCCGGTGATGCTGACAGAATTCGGCGGCATCGCCTGCGCCGGCCGCGAAAACCCGGATTTTCACAGAGTTTGGGGCTACGTGCGCGCGTGGGACACGATCGAACTGCAAAGGCGCTACACCGCGCTGCTGAAGGTGGTAAACCAAGTGGAAATGTTCAGCGGATTTTGTTACACGCAATTGACCGATACTTACCAAGAAGCTAACGGTTTGCTGTATGCCGATCGCACTCCCAAATTTCCCATAGATGTAATCGCGGCGGCAACTCTCGGCTGGGATATTCCCGAAGAAAGTTCACAGCCACAAGCTATTACTCAGTGCTAATTGGTGATTAGTCAAGAAAAAAGTAAAAATCTGAGATTTTTTTCTGATTTCATTTTGACTTTTTACCGATCGATATACTTCTTACAAAAATATTGTTTGTAGTAAGGACTTTAGTTTTTTATGATTGAAATCTAAGGACTTTAGTCCTGACTGCAAACCTGAATGCCCCATTACCCATTCGATTGATGTTTCAAAGTTTTTTCATGGGCGGATTTGAATGTTCTACCCACAGAGTGCAATCTGGAAAACGCCTCGATGTCACAGCCGCCACCGGTCACGATAAATTTGCAGTCGCCGACTACCAACGCTTGCAGGATCAAGGCATTTACACAGTCCGCGAAGGCCTCCGCTGGCACTTAATCGAACAAACACCCGGAAAATACGATTTTTCCAGTTCCCTGCCAATCATCCGCGCCGCCCGCGACATGAAAATGCAGGTAATTTGGGATTTGTTTCACTACGGCTGGCCTGACGATATTGATATTTTCAGTCCCGAATTCGTGTCTAGATTTGCTCAGATGGTGCGCGCTTTTATGGAAGTGCTAACTGAGGAAACAAACCAAACACCTTTCGTGACACCTGTCAATGAAATTTCATTTATTGCTTGGGCAGGCGGCGAAGTTGCTTATATCAATCCTTTTGCCAAAGGAAGAGGAGACGAGCTCAAAATCCAGTTGATCAAAGCTGCGATCGCAGCGATAGAATCAGTTTGGGAAGTCAATCCCCGCACCCGCATAGTTCAAATCGACCCCACAATTAACATTATTGCCGATCCTGATAAACCGGAGGATCGGGACGAGGCGGAAGGTTATCGCTTATCTCAATATCAAGCTTGGGATATGTTGGCGGGACGCTTTCGCCCGGAACTCGGCGGTAAGGAAAAATATCTCGATATTATTGGGGTGAATTATTACGATCGCAATCAGTGGATTCACAATGAAGATCCGATGAAATACACCGATCCGCTATACCGCCCGTTTCGTGAACTGCTGCAAGAAGTGTTCGAGCGCTACCGCCGCCCCTTATTCGTAGCAGAAACAGGCACTGAAGACGATTTTAGACCTGTCTGGTTTAATTATGTTTGCACTGAGGTAGTTGCCGCGATGAAAGCAGGAGTTCCAATAGACGGAATCTGCTTGTATCCGATTGTCAACCATCCGGGTTGGGACGACGACAGGCACTGTTACAATGGTTTGTGGGATTATTGCAATGAATCGGGCGATCGAGAAATTTACCAGCCTTTGGCGGATGAATTGCAGTTTCAAAGGCAGCAGATTGAACCGCTGCTGAAGTCGCAAGATTGACAATCGGGGCGATCGGCGATTGAAAAATAGGCGATTTCAATCGGCGATTGAAATCGCTTCTATACAAACGAAGTCCGCCTTCGCGGACTAAGAGATTGAGGGGGTATTTAAGCCGGATTTGGGATTAAATATAAAGGGGCGAGCACTCTTCTATTTTCGAGGGGGAATTAAGGGTGATCGCTTACATTGATTGGCTTAAAACTCCCATTCATAATCTGGATCGTCAAGGGCTGTTCTGACAGATGTCAAATTAGCCAGGTCTTTGAACGGACTAGACTTAGCTATTTCGGTAATTGAAGTCAGGGCTAAAGCTAACTGGTTATTATCACCGATTGCTATTGCCTCATCGACCTTTTCAAACAGAAAGTAAAAGTTCTGAGCACGCTCATCAAACGAGCATTCAAGATACTCGATCAAAGCATCCCGTTTTGCTTGAATTTCAGCAATCGTTGCTTTTTCCCAAGCTTCTATACCACGCCGTTTAGTCCGCTCTTGCTCTCCAACTATTTTGTATTCGGTGTAAGCTTCAACAACATCGCGTAAGCACTCAGCCACGGAGCCGGGATTAAAAATTTCTACAGGAACTTTTTTAGCTACCATTTCTATTTCCCTGGTTAAGTAGTAAGGCGGGAAATGCCCACCTTACAAATAGATTTTCTGCGTAAGTCTTAAGACTACTTCGAGCGTAATTTCTATTTCCCTGGTAAAATCCGATATTTCTCCAAAACCTTCACAGTACCGAGATTAAGCTTACCGTCATTGTTTAAAACAGGGGTTTTCAACATTTCTACAAGTCCCTTCATCAGAAGTCCTACCTGTTGGAACTTCTCAGCATCCCTCTTAGCATCAAAATGCTGAGATTCCAGTTGATTCAAACCTTGAACAGCACGAGTGTTCATAGATTCAAACACTTTTCTCAATTCAGTAATCCGCTGTCTTACTTGTTTGGCAAAGTCCTTAGCAAGTTTCATGTCTGCGATCGCCTTATTGACTTGAGCTTCATGCTCTCGCGCCTTTGTCATCGCTTTTTCGCCTTCACTAGCAGCAAAAAAGCCACCAATCGCCAAAGCTGGTAAAAGGGTGATACCGCCTAGCACAACAGCACCAACAGCCATACCACCGCCACCAGCCGCGATCGCTCCACCGCCAAACCATGCTAAGGTTGCATTCCAAGCAGCCGCTCCGCTGAGAGTTGAGATAGCGGTTCCCGTGCTTGCTGCTCCTAGTGAAGTAACAGCACCAATAGCGCCGCCGTAACCTGCTGCGGCTGCTCCAGCAGATTTAACGCCAGCCATAAAATATTGTTCTGCTCCTACCGCAGCAGCTTTGTACTCTTTCATCTGCTGAACTGAAAAATCCATCCCTTCTAAAAGCCGCTTTTCACTTTCTGAAGCCTTCCGACCAGTATTTTCAAGGAAGGTAACAAAGCGCTTAATTGTGCTTCTTATGACATTCAGTTGCAGTTGACCGTACTCTTCGGCTAATCTGTTTGTGGCTGCTTCTTCTCTTTTCAAATCTTCAACCGCCAACTCGAATCGCTTTTGAGCATCCTTGGCAAGTTCATTAGCTTTCTGACCTGGATAGAATGAAGGCATAAAATACTCCTAAGTTTGATTTTTAAGTCGGATTTTTCGACATCTTAAAAACAGGCGATTTTTTAGATACTTTGGCTTAATAACTCTGTCCTGGAGAAAACTCTACGCGGCAAGAAGTGAGCCTTGCCCTAATTACTTGTGTAAAATTAATCACGATCTTGCTTTCCCAGATCCTAATCTAACTACCTTTAACAAAGAAACTAATAAGCATTAGGAATCGTGTTATACCAATTTACTATGAAGTTGCACTTAATATAGCTTCAAGGATATAGTCCCAACCACAGAGGGATAAAACTTC
>NZ_JAUBPO010000153.1:0-11762 GCF_036700785.1 Microcoleus sp. S28C3
ATCTCTCTCTAAATTCACCATAATTTCTACTCAGCTCCTTCTGAGTAAATTTGTGCTTAGTCTAAACTCCAGTTAAGTAGAGGCGACTCCATACTAGAGTGCTTCAAAGCGCTTTTATGTTGTTGGGAATAGTCAGTTTTGACGCTGACTGTGGTTGACTCTCCCAGAGCATTAAGCCTTGGTTTTCGGCCTCTGGAAAATATTCACAAAAAATTCCCTTCGCTGTCAACCAGATCGCGGTCAACAACTCGGAAGAATTTTAGAAAAGTATTTGGGTATTTATTCAAGCTCTAACAACCATTCAATTCACTGTTGACTGATAACTGATAACTGTTCCCCCTGAACTCATTACAACAACTTATCGAGCTCCTTCTGCGTAAACGGATTCTCACCCTTTTTCAGGGAATCAATCCAGCCTTGCCGCTGTTTTTTGCTCTCTGCCGAATCCGTGCCCTCGATAGACGCTTGAAAATCTGCGATCGCCCCGGGCGTATCCCCCGTCAGCGCCCGGGCCACCCCACGACTATATCGAAAGTGGCCATTGCCCGGTGCAAGTGCCACCGCCGTATCGCACGCCGAGATCGCGGTCTTTGCCCCTTCGTGCAGCGCACCGTACCAACACAGCCTATCCCAAGACTCTGGAGGGATCTTCCAAGTTGCGTCCAACTTCTTTGCTATCTCGAAGGCATCCACTGCTTCCTGAACTTTACCCTCTTGGACTAGGTTTTCCCCTTTTTTAATGGAACCTTCAGCAGCCCACCGTTTAACCCTGTCCTCTGCTGGCACCTCAATCGTGGGCGATAATTTCTGGGCCTGTTGGAACGTCGCAATGGCTAGGCCCAAATCGCCTTGCCCCGCGATCGCTCGACCTTGATTGACTAAAAACTGGGCGTTTTCCGCATCGTTCCAGGCCAGCCTTTGACAGGTTTCCCCCGCCTCTTTCGCCACGGAGAGCATTTCCGCATCCTCAGCACCAAACTGCGTTTGGGGCGCGACTAAAACGGGATGTAAGATTAATCGGTTGCACGCCATCTTCAGCCAATCTTGCCAAGTGCCAAGGTGCCAGAGGCGAAGCGTGCCATCGGTACTGCCGCTGATAATGGTTTTACCGTCCGGGCTAAACGCAACTGAAGTGACTGAACCCGTATGTCCCTTGAGAGACTGACCGATGGGTTGACCGGAGGTGTCCCACAAGCGAATGGTCCGATCGTAACTACCACTGGCAATGGTTTTGCCATCCGGGCTAAATTTCACCGAGTAGATTGAATTGGTGTGTCCTTTAAACGGTTGACCGATTGGTCTGCCTGAAGTATCCCACAGGCGAATTGTATTGTCCCGACTGCCACTGACGATCGTGAGGCCATCCGGACTGAATCTCACCGAGTAGACCCCATCCTTATGCCCTTTTAAGGGTTGACCGATGGGATTGCCTGAAGTATCCCACAGGCGAACTTTCCCGTTATAGTCACCGCTGACGATTGTTTTGCCGTCCGGGCTCCAGGCCGCGGACATGACGAAGTTTGTATGTCCCTCAAAGGGTTGACCGATGGGATTGCCAGACCGATCCCACAGGCGGAGCGTACTGTCATCGCTACCACTGACAATGGTTTTACCATCTGGGCTAAAAGCCACTGCCTCGACCCCATCCTTGTGCCCTTTGAAGGGTTGACCGATGGGATTGCCCTTGCTATCCCACAGGCGAATTGTCTTGTCCGCGCTACCACTGACAATGGTTTTGCCATCGGGGCTAAATGCCACTGAAAAGACCGTACCTTGATGTCCTTTAAAGGGCTTACCGATGGGATTGCCAGAGCGATCCCACAGGCGAATTGTCTTGTCCCAGCTACCACTGACAATGGTTTTGCCATCGGGGCTCCAGGCCGCTGAGTATACTCCAAAGTTGTGCCCGGTGAAGGGTTGACCGATGAGGTAGCCGTCCGTATCCCACAGACGAATCCTCCCCTTATCATCGCTACTGAAAATGGTTGTGCCATCGGGGCTCCAGGCCACGGACAAGACTGGGCCAACGTGCCCGATGAGGGCATGACTCAGGAGAGAATTCCCCATAAGATTCCAAACAGAAATGGTTCCATCCATCCCCCCACTGACGATAGCTCTACCCTTGGGACTAAATGCGAGTGACCCAATCGGCGCACCCTCATGCCCTTTGAAGGGTTGAGTGATGAGTTTCCCCGAGGTGTCCCACAAACGAATCCGCCCGTCATTGCTGCCACTGGCAATGGTTTTGCCATCGGGGCTCCAGGCCACTGACGCGACCTCATCCTCATGTCCCGTCCAAGGTTTACCAATGGGTTGACCCTGACGAGTCCACAAACGAACCGTTTTGTCCTTGCCGCCACTGACGATGGTTTTGCCATCGGGACTCAATGCCAGAGAGCTAATCCCACCCTTATGCCCTGTGAAGGGTTTACCGACGGGCAAGCCATTCGTGTTCCACAGGCGAATCGTCCCGTCAGAACCGCTACTGACGAGCGTTTTGCCATCGGGGCTAAATCGGATTGACGAGACCTCGCCTTGATGCCCTTTGAAGCCTTGGCCCACGAGCTTACCAGAGATGTTCCACAAGCGAATCCTCCCCTTATCATCGCCACTGACGATCTTTTTGCCGTCGGGGCTCCAGGCCACAGAATTGAGGGCGGTTTTAAGCCCATTGGGCAACGGGTCGAGCGGTTGACCGATGGGATAGCCAGAGGTATCCCACAGGCGAATCGTCCCGTCTTTACCGGCACTGGCGAGGGTTTTGCCGTCTGGACTCAACGCTAATGAGTTGACTCCACCGGCTTGTCCCGTAAGGAGATTGCGCTCTCTGGCATCCCCGGCGGCATCGCGCAAGCTAGACTGCACCTGGGCAAACGTCTCCTGGCGAACCTCTGGCGATGCAGATTGGCTTTCACCTGTGGCTTTAATCGCCAAAATGAGTGCCTCTAGGGGATCGGCATCGAGCAAAGTCTGCACGCGGCTAGCATTTTCCTCTAACTTGGCAATTTCAGTTTGCTTTTTCGCCTCTATTGTCCCAAGTGTTGTGAGAATAGTGGCAAGTGTCATGAGCGAGAGCGCACCCACAGCCGCTGCCGTTAATAGCATCTTATTTTTGCGTTTTTCTGTGCTACTTTTGGCTATATATGCCTTTTGTAACTCGGTCGCGACCGGCTGTTTCTTTTGTGCTTGAATGTCTTGCAACCAAACTTCGGCGATCGCCAATTCACTTCCTCGCAACAGTAAATCGTTGGTTTTATTTTTTTGCTCCCATTCTAGCGATCGCTGAGACCATTTCGTATGATTCTGTAAATGTTCTCTGTCTGTATCGAGGGTTCTGACCAATCGATTAAAATTGGCATTAAAATCCCCATCGTTTTGATTGAAATCTATCCACTGGACTTTGGCTAACTCCGGATGCAATTCTGCTGAATTGACCGCTCGATGCAGCAGCGTCACAAACCGCTTGTTCAAATTGGCTGCATACTCCACTTCCATCGCGCAATAGGGTGAATTTACCGCTTGCGGGGACAGAATAAATAAGAAATTATCTGACGATTGGATGCCCTGCTCTATCTCTCGCGCAAAATCCGAACCCGAGGCAATACTTTCTTGGTCGAACCAGGTCGTTTTTCCCTGTAGTTGCAGTTCGTTATTGAGCTTTCTGGCTAAATCCGAATCGCCACGAGAATAAGAAATAAAAACATCTAGGGACTCCAAGGGCGGTTGCCGCAAACTTGACGCAATGAATTCTTCAATTAATGCTGTCGGGCAATGCTGCGTCCGTTTCTGCCCTACCTTCAACCACGCCTCTGCACTTCGCAAGTTATAACCTCGCAGCAGAATACTCGGATTCTTATGTTGTCGCTCCCACTTCAAGGCTTGAGTTAGGAACACTTTATGCTCGTTATAGTAAGCTTCATCCTGATGTAAAATCTTCAGCAATTGACTTTCATCGAGTACGTAATCGCCTTCTTCTACGTTGTCGGTAAGGTCGATATACTGCACGCCCTGCAATGCCTTGGGAATCGAGTCGGGTGGCGTTTCTCGAACTAAAACGGGGATAATTCGCTTGTGGAGCGATACGGCACAGTCTATTTCTTTGCGAACGTACTCGGATTCTACAGAGTCGGGCGAAACCAGATAGACCAAATTATCGGTTTGTTCGATGCCCCGATCGATCGCCCTCTGAAAATCTTCTCCGGTTTGAATATCGGTTGTATTCGTCCAAACTGTCAAGCTTTCTCGCCTCAGACTGTTGCGAATTTTCTCCATTGTTTCCCGGTCCCGCTCGGAATAAGAGATAAACACCTGAGTCATCAAGTTATTGCCATTCTTGATGCTTTCAGTAATGTATTCGCAATGCAAGTCCGTCGGAAGGCAAGGCGGCTGCTGCTCGTTAAAATGAATTTTTAACCAAGCTTCCGCTTGCTTTTTCTCGTCGCCCACTAACAGCCATCTATTTTGTTTTTGCTGCCGTTCCCAGTCTAAGGCTTTGGTTAAAAATTGCGTATGTTTTTCTACATACTCGGCATGGCGCTTTAATAATTCAAGTAATCCGGTCAAAGATTTATCGAAGTCATCAATTCCCTCGCGAAAATACACCCAGTTAATTTTGCCTATAGCCGGGTGCATATTGTTAAAACTCGAATGCAATCCTTTGGCTTTGTAGGCTTCCCACTCCTCGTCGGTTCCCTGCGGCTTTCTCTGCTGCCAAATGTCTCGATCGATCTGTTCGACGTGCAGTAAGGGAATTATCCGTTTGTTTCGGCGAATCGCCAGTTCGATTTCCTTGCCGCAATAAGGCGAGTTGATCGAATGCGGTGCGATGATAAATAAGAAGTTGTCCGCTTTCTCGATGCCGTCGTCTATTTGATTTTGGAAATCGACTCCCAGGGGAATATCGTTTTGGTCGAACCAAATATTCAACCCTTGTTCTTTTAATCTCTCGTATAACTTTCTGCCGAAACCTAGACTATCTGCTCGTCCGTAAGATATAAAAGCGTCAAATATTGTTTTCATGAGGAAGGGATAGGTAAATGAGGAATAGGAAATCGGGAAATTTCCATCATTGAATTCAAACATTGTAGAGAGGGCGAATGGTAGACCGCAAAACCGCACAACCTCACGCGATCGGATTGGATGGGACTCGAACAACATCTAAACTGGCAGTTTACCGCCAGTGTGCCATCTGCTACACCGATTTTTGGGAAGCTGATGAATTTGACGGGGTTGTCACCCCGTGAACCCATACAGTGTTTACTTTTCCCACTGATTCAGCAAGCCGTGATTATAAATCCTCATTGCTGGGTCATCTATCTATGGTATGATGTTTTTGTCCGATCGCACTTAATCAAGAAGCCATAGGGCATCAATATTCTCGTCAGCAACTCTCTAATAGACGAATAGATGGGCTGTTCTCAATTGGTGGTGGAAACGGTACTGGGAGCGTCTGGCTCACACAGGCTTTCGGGCATTTCCCACGGGAAGTTTTATTTTTACTATCACCTAAAACTCAGGAGAGCTTTACAAAACTCACCCTCAAGCGGGCTTATAGCAATGCCGAAATCTTGAATTCATACCTGTATTCAGCAACGCCGCGAATCTAAACAATATAGTGCATCTAAACAGAAGTCCACATGGCGAAAAAGACCTCGTATTACGACTACCTGCGCCAAGAAATGACCGATATGGTCGAGCAACTGGAGCTACCAGATCTTTGCAAACAGTCGCTGAAAAGTCGCTGGCTCGATCAAGTGGTTTGGGCGGATAAGAAAGCCGAAGAATGCCGTCGCTGGCACTATCGCTTGCGCCTGACGGCGATCGTTGGTGGCGTACTGTTGCCTGCCGTAGTTGGAATTAACTTTCAACTGGGCAAAGATAATGAATACTTTCGCTTTTGGTTTCCTTACGTCCCGTTTGTCTTGAGCCAAATTATCGCAGTCAGTGCGGCAGCGGAAGAATTTATGCGCTTTGGCGATCGCTGGCGCGAGTACCGACAACTAGCCGAAGAGCTCAAAGCAGAAGGCTGGGAATACCTGCAATTGAGCGGCCCCTATCGCTACAAAACCCACGAAGAAGACGATAGTCCGCCTCCCCTGTCGCGCAGTCGGATGTCCGAAGTCAGCGTCGAAGACTGGAAAGCCCTCAAACCCCGGACTGAGAACAACCAATCTACAACCCACCAAGATGTCTATACCCTGTTTGCAGGTCGGGTCGAAAGCTTGATTAAGAATGACGTACAAAACTATATCACGGCGTTGCAGCAAAAACAGGCTAAGGAGCAAGAGCAAATCAAGCACATCCTGAAAACCGTCGAGAATGTTTCCACCGATAAAACCTTGTTTGCCAGACCCACTCCTGCCCCTCAACAGCCGTCTTACGGGGCTGCCAACCAGCCTAACAATGGCTATGGAGCAATGGGAATCCCAGCGCAACCTGCGGCTTTCAACGCTCCAGGGCAACCCTCGATCGCACCAGTCCCCCCTCAGCATACCCCGATGCCGCAAACCGCGTTCGCCCAACCTCCCGCGGCCTTTGCACCCCCACCCGCACCGAGTGCCCCAATGCCTCAGCCGACTGTTGCCCAGCCTCCTGCCGCGTTTGCGCCTCCACCGGCACCGACGCAAATGGCTTTTGCCCAGCCTCCTGCCGCGTTTGCAGCAGCCCCCTCTGCCAGCGCTCCGGTGCAGCAAACCGCGATCGCCGACCTGAATGCTCGCATCCTCGCCTCCACCCTCAAACTGCGGGGAATGTCTACGGCCGACGGCCCTGATGGCGGCAACAACGCCTGCGCCTGGACGGTCAACAAAGTCATGCAGGCTGCAAGCCTCAGCCCACTTGGCGCCAATCCCAATTACGTTCCAGCAGTTCTGGACGCACTCAAACAAGGGCGAGGACAACAGGTGTCGAGAGAATCGGCGAAAGCGGGCGATTTGGTGGTTGCGGATGGAGAAGCACACATTGGGATTGGACTGACCGATGGTTGCAGTCGAGTCCTCTCCAACTCATCCTCTAGAGCTTGCTTTGTGTGGGAAAGCGATACGGATTTTGACGGCTCCTACGGTGGAAAGAGTACCATTTACCGCCTGAAAAGTTGAAAGTTGAAAGTTGAAAGTAGGGGCGCACGGCCGTGCGCCCCTACGTTGAGAGTTAATCATGCTGACTGGATTGAGTATCCGAAATCCGGGACTGAATGCCTCCTCCAAGAATCAAGCTCTTAACAGTCGGTCTCTAGCTATTATTTTCTGAGGAACCTGTCGATCAACCTAAAAGATAGGTCGCATATGCGGATTTGGCCTAACCTCAGATGTACCCCAGCCCTCTACCCTCTAACAGGACATCCCGATGGCTAAGAAAAAGACCTACGAACAATACCTGCGCGAAGAGTTGGGAAGCTTAGTCGAACAGTTGAAACTCCCCAACCTCTACAAACAGTCGCTCAAACAGCGCTGGATCGATCAGGTAGTGTGGGCGGATAAAAAAGCGGATCAGTGCCGCCGGATGCACTACCGATTGCGTCTGACGACGATTATTAGCGGGGTGGTGCTGCCTGCTCTGGTGGGGATTAATATGCAACTGTCTAAAGATAATGAATACTTTCGCGATTGGTTTCCTTACGTCCCCTTTTTCTTAAGTCAGGTGGTAGCCGTCAGTGCAGCGCTAGATGAGTTTCATCGCTATGGCGATCGCTGGCGAGATTATCGCAAAATGGCAGAAGACCTCAAGGCTGAAGGCTGGCAGTACGTGCAATTGAGTGGTTCCTACGACAACCTGGTCGACCATATCGACGGCTATGCGACCTTTGCCAGCCGGGTTGAAAGTATCATCAAAAACGACGTACAAAACTACATCGCGACGTTGCAGCAGCAGCAAGCCAAAGAAAACGAGCAAATCAAGCAAATTCTTAAGACAGCCAACACTGTCGCCACCGATAAAACCCTGTTCGATCGACCCGAACCCGTCCGGCCCCCCCAACAGCAACAGCAACAGCTTTGGGGGACTCCGGCTCCCGCCTTTCCTGCCCCTGGGGCTGCGGGCATTCTCCAAGTTCGCCAGAATACCGAATTCAAGCTCAGTCCCCAACATTCATCATTGTTGCCCGATAACTATAAGATTTTGGTCGGTGGCGGCAACAGCTTTGGCTTGATGTCGTATGCTCAAGCTGACAACAATCACCTGCAAGTGGCGATCGATCGCGGACTCGGTCCTGAAAACCGCAACGTCTGGTTTGTCAGCGCACCCGATGTCGCGATCGTTGGCAATACCGGGTCTAGTGGCGCCAATCTCATGGCGACCTCTGCTGCGCCAGCACCGATGATGGCAGCAACGGCCTCCGCTCCAAGCCAGATGATGGCGACCTTTGCAGCTCCAGCACCGATGATGGGTGCAACGGCCCCCGCCCCAAGTCCGATGATGAGCGCTCCTCCCCCCGCGCCCACTGCTCCCCTGGCTCCCCCCGCCCCGGCTCCCTCTGCCCCAGCGGCAAGCAACGGCGCCATTCAACTGCCCGTGCCCTTTTTCTCCCAACGAGACAATATGGAGCAACCCTACCGAACTTGCAATACCTCCAGTTGTGCGATGGTGGCTAAGTTCCTGGGCGCAAACATTTCCGGGGATGACGACTACTTCCATTACGTGATTAAGTATGGCGATACCACCGACCATAGCGCCCAAACTCAGGCGCTGGCAGAACTGAGAATTCAATCGACCTGGAATACCAATCTCGATTTTGACGATCTGGATAAATCGCTAGCCAGTGGACTGCCTGCTGTCATTGGTATTCTGCATCACGGGCCGCTGTCTGCGCCTTCAGGCGGGCATATGATTGTGGCGATCGGTCGCAAGGCAGACGGTGATTACATTATCAACGATCCGTTCGGCAACTTGTTGGACGGCTACGTTTCTGAAGATGGCGGCGGATTGACCTATTCTCGCCAGGAATTGGCCTGTCGCTGGACGGCAGATGGTCCGAAAACCGGCTGGGGACGGCTGTTTTACGGCAATAACCCACCGGGTACATCCGCCCAAAACGCACCCGCTCAAACTGCACCTGCTCAAACGGCTCAAACTCTCTTCGCCTCTGGTACGGCTACGGCTGCGAGTCCGACGGCAAGCGCCCAATATATGACGGGCGAGCAACTGATTCAGATTGCCGGATCGAATGCACCGAGCGATCGCCTGCGCCAACTGGCTTCCAGCGTCAACGACGTTCTCAATCACTACCAGATTAATACGCCCCTGCGGATCTGCCATTTCATCGCTCAGGTGGCTCACGAGTCGGACTGTTTCAATGCGATGGAAGAATATGCTTCTGGTGAAGACTACGAGGGACGGGACGATTTGGGCAACACCCAACCGGGCGACGGCGTCCGCTTTAAGGGACGGGGGTTAATGCAACTGACCGGAAGAGCGAACTATGCGGAGTTTTCTAAGGCAATGAATCAGGATTTTATCGCTCAACCCCAACTCGTCGGACAGATTCCGGTTGCCATTTGGGTCGCAGGCTGGTACTGGGATACCCGACACCTCAACGAGTATGCCGATCGAGATGACCTCGAAGGAGTCACCGTCCGCGTGAATGGGGGTTACAACGGCCTCGAAGATCGCCGGGACTATTTGCAAAAAGCGAAGTCGGTGCTGCGTGCCTAACTGGCGATACCCCGTCGGAACTCCCGAATGGCTTCAACTTTGGAAGTCGCCGCCATCAAAACACGTAACAGTTACAGATGTTGGTAGTCCTGCATAGTCAGGATGGCTCTCCTGAACTTATGGTTATAAGTTTCTCTAATCAGAAAAGCAAGCTAATACGCGATTCCTAAAATTATTAAAATTAGAAAAACCATACCCTTGCCGCATTATCAACTTAATCCGATTGTTGATTCCTTCCATGACTCCACTTGTGGTGCGATGAAGAAAGTAGTTGCAAATGCCCTCAAAATGATTCTCAATTGTTGATGCAGATTCTCTAAAAAATACTTGTGCATGATTTAGCCATTCTTTGATTTTCTTCTGCCCTTTTTGGACCGTCAAATTATTCTCATATATTTCTCTAAATTTTTCTTTCATCTCATACGCAATTCGCAAACATTCGGATTTTCCTAGTGTCAATTCTAATTTATAGCAACCGCCAAGGCGGTTAGGACGCAAGGCGTAAGACAACCTCGATCGCATCTCGCAAAGAATCAAACTGATGCTTGAGTTTACGAATTCTACTTTTGAGCCAAGACCAGCATTGTTCAATTTTGTTGAAATCTGGGGAGTATGGTGGTAAATATAACAGTCTACATCCTGCACTTTGAATCAATTCCTGAATCCGACCGCCTTTATGAAATGTGGCGTTGTCCATTACCACCACTTGTCCTGTAACCAATGTTGGAAGTAAACAAGTTTCTAGCCAGGTTTCAAAAACTGTTCGATTGCACGCTCCCTCAATCGTAAAAGGGGCGCTCAATTTTTGTTGGCAAAGGGCAGCAATCATATTAACTCGACCTTTCCGCCGCCCAGATTTCAGTGCGTGAAACCTTTTACCTCGGTCATTCCAAGCATAATCATACTGGTTTCGGTCATCCATCCCTGATTCATCAACATAAACAATTTTGTCCGGGAGTATGGTGGACAACTCTGCTATGAAAGCTTGCCGCTTGGCTTCATCCCGCTCGCGGTAGCCATAAGTCTTTTTTTTCGAGTAAAACCTATTTTGTTTAAGGCTCGTGAGATTGTGCGTGAGCTAATCTCTCCATCCCAAAGTTTCGCCATCTCCACCTGGGTTTTCTCCCCATTAGATGAGGCAAACTCGCGGAATTTTTCCCAATCGGTAATTTTATGACCATTACCGGGGGGCTCGTTGGGCAATGCTAGAAAGTCCCTTGTTTGGGCTTGTCGCTTCAGCCATAGCCCGATCGTGTTGCGACTGATGTCGAACAATATACTCGCTTCAATAATCTTTAAGCCATCTAGTTGGATAGCTTGAATGACTTTCTGACGTAGGTCGTAGCTGTATGGTTGGGGCATGACGTGTGCTCGCTCCGCAACAAAAAAGATTATTCTCAGTTTACGCCATAACCGCCTTGGCGGTTGCTATATCAATCTGCTCTTGCTTCAAATTTACTCGATTACTTACTAATAAATATTTACTTTGCCTATCTGTTATTCCGGCTGCTCTACGTAACTTATTTAAGTGTTTATTAACTACTTTCATGACATGAAAACGATCAATAATAACTTTGGCATTTGGGAATACTTTTTTGATAACTTTAGGGAATCCTCCCCACATATCAACACTGACTTCCTCAACTTGTTCACGAACCTCAATTGCTTGTTCCATAAGGACTTCAATGATTTTTTCACAGCGATGAGAATCAATCATCTCAATTAAATTACCTTCGGAGATGTCACTCACAACAGTCACAAAATTTCCTTGACCTTTTCGCATACTTATCTCATCGAGACCAATTCGTTTAACCCGTTGCCAATTCGGTTTTTTTTGAGGGTGTTTACATGCTCAAATATTCCTTTTATTTCGTCATAACTCAGTCCTTCTTCTCGTCCAATTTGCTCTATGCTCGATTGTTTTACACGCTCATAAATATTTTGTTCGTATCGTTGAGTATGCCGTCTTTTAACGTCCAAACAATCTAATTTTTCTGTGGGATACCGTTGACAAATAGGACAGTAAAACTGCCGTCGTCAACAGTCCGGACAGTTTTTTGGGGTGAGTGGCGAGGAAAGCTATCCAAGGCTTAAAGTACAGTCATACATAAAAA
>NZ_JAUBPO010000154.1:0-11705 GCF_036700785.1 Microcoleus sp. S28C3
TTTTTATGTATGACTGTACTTTAAGCCTTGGATAGCTTTCCTCGCCACTCACCCCAAAAAACTGTCCGGACTGTTGGTATGGGGGAAATCGAGTTTATTAACAGGGGATACGGGCTGCAACTCTGATTAGATTAGTTTCTCGGCCTCTTTGTCGCCCTCCCAGCTTAATTAGGCAAGATTTGAGAGCCAGGTGGCGTTTAGTTTGCCTGATTTAGCCTGATGATAATAATTTTGTGATAATCGCGACCACTACTTCGGGGTCAACAGGTTTGGCAAGATGACGTTGAAAGCCTGCTGCGATCGCCTGCTGTCGATCCATCTCTCCAGCATAGGCTGTGAGGGCGATCGCTGGAATTTGTCCGCCTTGCTCGATCGGCAGGCTGCGAATGTGACGCATCAGCATATAGCCATCCATTTCTGGCATCCCAATATCACTGACAACGATCTCTGGAACCGCTTGGGAAAATGCTTGCAGTGCTTTGGTTGCAGAGGCAACGCTGGTGACGGTCGCCCCCGCTTGTTCTAAAACAAACGCTACAAACTCGCGTGAGTCTGCCTCATCATCCACAACTAAGACATGAATGCCACTTAAATCTCCGGTTGAGTCCGATGGCTGCTCGATCGCTGGCAATTCACGAGAGCGAGGCGCAAGCGGAATGCGAACTGTAAAGATAGCTCCTTGTCCTTCACCAGGGCTCTCAACCGCGACTGTTCCCCCATGCAGCTCTACAATTTGCCGCACGATTGCCAGTCCTAATCCCAATCCCCCAAACTTGCGGGTGGTGGCTCCATCTTCTTGCCGAAAATGCTCGAAGACATAGGGCACAAAATCAGAGCGAATCCCTTTGCCAGTATCGGTAACTTGAACTTGAGCGTGCGTTTCATCCAAAGTGAGGGTGATAGCGACTTGTCCCTGGTGAGGTGTAAATTTGACTGCGTTAGACAACAGATTCCAGACCACCTGCTGCAACCGCCCAGCATCGCCGATTACGATGCCAACACTGGGTAAAATCTTTGTATTAATTTGAATGGATTTCGCTTCTGCGGCCAAGCGAACTGTTTCTAGGGCTTCAGAAATGACGGCACTGAGATCGACAGGCATCACGGTTAAACTGAGTTTGCCGCGCAAAATCCGGGAGATGTCGAGCAGATCGTCAATCAGTTGCACTTGGAGTCGGGCGTTACGCTCGATCGTCGTCAATGCCGTTGCGGTTTTTGCCGCATCCAGTTGTCCTTGCTGCAAAAGTTTTGACCAGCCAAGAATCGGATTGAGGGGCGATCGCAATTCATGGGACAGCACCGCCAAAAACTCATCTTTAATCTGGTTGGCGCGATCGGCAGCTTCTCGTGCAACTTGCTCTTGCGCCAGCAGTCGTTCCCGTTGAGTTTCAGCTTGCTTTTGCTTCGTGATATCACGTGAAATTGCCACCAGTTGAGTCACCTCCCCAGCGCTATTCCGCACGGGCGTGATGATGCTATCCCACGACTTCGGTGTACCTTTGTGAGTGGGAAGATAGCCTTGAAACTGACCTGTATTGCCTGCTTTGGCAGCCGCGATCGCACTCTTGGCATTTTCATAATTTTCGCCTTTCCAAAAGTCAAGCCAGCAGGCGTTCAGAACCAGCGTTGGATCGTCGATTTCCAACAGGCGCAACCCGCCTGGATTGATATAGACGATTTCGCTGTTGAGCGTCAAAACTTTAATGCAATCCTTGCTGCTCTCTAAAATGCGTTGCTTTAGCTCCTCACTGTCGCGCAAGGCTGCTTCGGCGCGGGCGCGTTCGACTGCCGCCCAAGTGCGCTCGGCTACTTCTTCCGCCAAGAACACCTCGTCCGGCGTCCAAGTTCGCGACCCGGATGCGTGAACTGCCAGCCCCGCTACGAACTCGCCCCCCTTGAGCAGGGGTATGCCGATGTAGGCACCGATCTGAATCGCGGCGTAAGCCGATCGCTGATCTGGGGACAGGTTGGGATCGGCTTCCACATCGGACGCGGACACGGCGCGACCACTGCGGTACGCCGCGAGCAGCTTGGGGCCGAACGAATCCACCGAGTAACCGCCAGCGAGTGGTTCAGCTCCATTGACGTAATCGCGCTCGACGACGTAATCAGCGCCGCGAACCTCAAAGTACGCTACCCTGTTCGCGCCGAGATATTCGCCCAGCACGCGGCTGGCTGTAGCCTGAATCTCCACGGGATCGGCAAGCGGACGCAGCGCGTCGGCGAGAGAGACACGGAAAGCATTAAATTCAGCGTTTCGCCGCAACATTTCTTCTGCCCGTTTGCGATCGCTAATATCTTTGAAGACGACTGCCACTTTTCGCGCTTGAGCTTCACCCGTGCGACAGGCATACACCTCGAACCAACGGTTCAGTGCTTTAGCATAATTCTCAAACTGAAGCGGTTCGCCCGTTATCGCGATTCTGCCATAAATTTCAAACCAATGCTTCTCATGATCTGGGGCGAGTTCAAGCATCCGCTTGCCCACTGCCTGCACCAATCCTGATTGTTGTTCAAACGACGGATTGACTTCTAAAAAGCGGTAGTCAATCGCGCGATCGTCTTTATCAAACAGCATCTCGATGATGCAAAAGCCATCGCCGATCGACTCAAACAGCGTCCGGTAGCGTTCTTCCGATTGACGCAGGATTGCAGCAGTTTGAATCTGCTCGGTAACATTGTTGAAATAAACGGTGATACCGTTTGGGGCGGGGTAGGTGCGAACTTCGTACCAGCGATCGTGGTCGGGGTAAAACGCGGTCAATGACGCAGCCACACGATCGCGCATGGCGCTCAAGTAAATCCCTTCCAACTTATTGCCAATCAGTCCTGGATACTCTTCCCATAAATTTTTGCCAATCAAATCGCCTGGAGCGCGATCGAACAATACTCCGGCGGAGCGATTGACGTAGGTGAACCGCCAGTTGTCATCCAGGGCAAAGAACGCTTCAGCGATGCTCTCCAGAATATTCCGAGTCTGCTCCTCACTTTCGCGCAAGGCTTGTTCTGCCCGTTTGCGATCGGTGATGTCTCGCGTCACGCCTGCTACTGCATCTACTGCACCGTTTATGCCAAAAAGCGGTACAAAAATGTATTCATAGGCGCGTGTGCCGATTGCGCTAGTGTAGAGCGATTCATCCTTGAGCGGCTGGCGCGTGGCGATCACCTGTTCAATCTGTTGCTGATGTCGGGTCACTAAATCGGTGGGATAATCCAGCTCAAAAAAGTTCTTTCCCAAAGCTTCATCCGAAGTTTTCTGCCAAAGATTGAGCAACGCCGGACTGACATACGTGAACCGTCCCGCCAAATCAAAGGTGTAAATAAAATCGGGAATAGCAGCTACGATCGCGTCGAATTTCCGCAGTTGCTGTTCGAGTTCGCTGCGGCTCTCGTGTAATGCGGCTTCAGCACGGGCACGCTCGACGGCTGCCCACGTTTGCTCTGCTGTTTCCTCGACTCGTCTCACCTCGTCTTCCGTCCACGAGCGAGGGTTTGCCTGATGCACCGCCAGCAAGGCGACGAATAGATCGTTCTTAATCAGCGGCACATCAATATGCGCGGCAATATCGATCGCTTGATAACTTGCCTTCTGGCTGGCTGTGTATTTAGGGTAGTTCGCCACATCGGGAACGATCGCTGTTCGCCCTGCTCGATGGTCGTCTGTCAGGTTGCGTCCGAAGTCTTCCAGATGGTACAGGCCACTCAATTCGGCAACGCCGTTCGTGTAGTTTTTATGAACGATGACTTCCTTGCCGCCGGGTAACACTTCAATATAAATGACGCGGCTTGCTCCTAGAGAATCGCCCAGAATGCGGGCAGCGGTTGCCTGAATCTCATTGGCATCAGTCAGCGGGCGCAGCGCATTGGTGAGCCTGACTCGAAACGCATCGGCTTCTTGGGCAGTTTCATGCAAGGCATCTGTGGAGGGGCGCTCCTCTGGCAGATTAGATTCTAGCTGCGTCTTGTCTGGCTGCTGGGTGCGATCGAGTTCGGTCAACAGGATCTGCACAGCCGTTTTCAGGCTGTCCGACCAAGTTTCGACAGCACCCAGCGGTGTTTGCGACCAATCGTGCGATCGCATCAACATCGCCATCTCGCTCTCGCCTGCGAATAAGTTTTTAGGATCTGCCTCCTCTACTGCATCACTCACACGCCCTACCTCTGTGAAAAATACTGAGCCAAAAGCTTTTTGCTGCCTTCTCGAACGACGATTGAAGAGGATTGACCCAGTTCCGCAACCAGCGTCCGAATTTGCCTTAAGGCTAAAGGGGAGGGTTGAATCCGTTTATTTTCCCAACGATTAATCGTCTCGTAAGCAACACCCAGCGATTCTCCGAGTTGCACTTGGGTGAGTTGGGTTAGTTGCCGAAGTTCGCGAATAAGATGGCTAACCTCTGGTTGCACCAGTACAACACATTGTTTGGACACCGAACTTTTAGAAGATTTCATACAGTTTAAGTACATGGCATCTGTCATATCCAATATCCGCTAAAAAGTAAGCAGGCCGATCTCCCTGAAGAAGGAGTTCTTAAACCCCATCGACAGTCTTGTACTTACGGGATGTTTAGATTCACTGCTTGTATTGATTGAAGTGAAGTTCGCGGAACTCAAACAAATTTCCAGCCCAAACAGAGCATAGAACTAGCTTTATAGAACCCATTTTGGATCTTTTCTTAAAAAATAAGGCGGACAAACCAGCCGTCTCAGATAACTCAATAGCCACAAGACGAGAGATCGTGGGGCGATGGCGGCCAAAGATTTGAAATCCCAATGCCACAAGGCTTACGGTTATAACGACAGATCTCAAATGGGTTCTATAACGGATAGAAGCCGAGGGAAGAAGGGCATTCCGCACTTATGCCACCAATCCCTCGCCAAAAAACCGGGTTTCTTAGAAAAATAAGGGGTTTAGCAACGAGGTAGTAAGTCAGGAACCGGGTTTGTCGGCCCTGGGTGTAAGTTTTGGAAAAATGCCGATCGCCAGTTCGTGTTCGTTTTTTGTTAAAGATTTGTAAACTGTTAGGAAGTGCTTTCCGCATCTAATATTTTTTCGAGGAGTCCCATGAAGCAACTTTTGATTGCTGAGCGCTTTTGCCTGATTGCCCACGTCTTGTCAATGGCTTTTGGATTGGCAGGGTTGCTGCTGATTTTACCCCGTCCCGAATTGGTGATGAGTTTGCCACCAGCAGGGCAAACGCTATTCCAGTGGGGGATGGCTGGGGGTGGAGTAGTTTATATCATCTTTGGTGCAGCAGCAGTTGCTCTCTATGCCTTTCGGACGTTGGGTTGGGGTGCAACTCTGGCCTTTTTACTGCCTTCTGTGTTTTTGTCCTTGAGTAGCGAGTTGTTGGGAACGAGTACGGGTTTTCCTTTCGGCCACTACCATTATTTGAGCGGTTTGGGCTACAAAATAGCAGGGCTGGTTCCGTTTACAATTCCCCTCTCGTGGTTTTATCTGGGACTGGTTTCCTATGTAATTGCTCGCGCTGGAGTAGCGGGCGGTAAAGGTAAGCTCAACTGGGTGCGTCAAATAGGGGCGATCGCCCTTGGTGCTTTGCTGCTAACAGCTTGGGATTTTGTACTAGATCCGGCGATGAGTCAAACTTCTGTGCCTTTTTGGGAGTTTGAGGAAATTGGGGCTTTCTTTGGGATGCCTTACCGCAATTTGGCTGGCTGGATGGGTACGGGGGCGCTATTTATGTCTGTAGCAGCTTTCTTGTGGAGAAAAACACCCATTAAATTAGAGCGATCGGAATTGGGTTTGCCCTTAATTGTTTATTTGGTAAACTTTGCTTTCGGAGCAATTATCACTGTAACTTCGTTGGATTCTCGGTTCTGGTTCCCGACATCGCTAGCGGTGCTTCTGGGCGTAGTTCCGGCGATCGCGTTAAGCTGGATCGCTAAACCCGCAGCAGGTTACGTAACAGAAACAATGCCGTCTTTGGATACATCTGTGCTCGCGGCTGAAATTCCACCTCAGCCCGTGGGCGTTTTGCGTAAGTGAGTTGCTAGTGAGCAACAGCGGCTGATTTAGCAAAAACTTACACTAATTTTTGAGCTAGTTTAAAAACCCGGTTTCTTGTAGAAACCGGGTTTTTCAGCGGCGATATTTTCATGCCCAATTCCTGTAATATGTTTGAGGCAAAAATTTTATTAAATTTTTAAAATTGATACCAATTACAAAAAAATCAACTGTAAATAAGCTCCCAACCCATATCCAGTAAGTCATTCCCAATTCTTCAATTCTTCAATAGCATGGTTTTCCCGATCGCCCCTCACCTGTTCTCCCAACCGCTGACAAGTATCATCGCTGTCGCACTCCTGCTGCTGCAATTGCCCGCCGCAGCCCTTCTTATGTCGCGTCTGATTAAAGGCCCATCGCGCATCCCGCCCCTGGAACCGGATTCGCCGACGCTGGATTTGTTAGGTGCTTGTACTGCGGTAGTACCGACTTTGAACGAAGCCGATCGAATTTCGCCTTGTTTGGAAGGATTAACCAGCCAAAGTTACGAACTCCGAGAAGCGATCGTGGTTGACAGCTATTCGGTAGACGGAACCGGAGATTTAGTCAAAGCAGCAGCACAAAAAGACCCCCGGTTTCGCTTGATTAACGACGATCCGCTGCCGGCGGGTTGGGTAGGGCGTCCCTGGGCGCTGAATGCAGGCTTTTTGGCAAGTTCGGAGAAGTGCGAGTGGATTTTGGGGATAGATGCGGATACTGTGCCGCATCCGGGTTTGATTGCGAGTTTGCTGAAGACGGCGGCGGCTGGAAATTACGATTTGATTTCGCTGTCGCCGCAGTTTATCCTCAAGTATCCGGGGGAGTTGTGGCTGCAACCTGCTTTGTTAATGACTTTGGTTTATCGGTTCGGGCCGACGGGCACTGGCGGGGATGTGCCGGAACGGGTGATGGCGAACGGTCAGTGTTTTCTCTGCAAGCGCGAGGTTTTGGTGGCATTGGGGGGCTATGAGGTGGCGAGGGGTTCGTTTTGCGATGATGTGACTTTGGCTCGCTATGCGGCTGCTAAGGGTTTTAAGGTGGGCTTTTTGGATGGGGCTAAGGTGTTGAAGGTACGGATGTATGAGGGGGCGATCGAGACTTGGAATGAATGGGGTCGATCGCTGGATTTGAAAGATGCTGCTTCGGGCGGTCAAATTTGGGGCGATTTGTGGCTGTTGCTGGCGGTTCAAGGTTTGCCGGTGCCGATTGTGTTGTGCTATTTGCTGTTTGGTTCGCTGCCGCCGGTTGGTGTATTTCCGCACTTTTGGCTGTTGGGATTGAATGTATTTTTGGTTGCAGTGCGATCGGCTTTGTGTTTGGCGATCGCCCCTTCCTACGATACAACTCAGGCATCGGGTAAATGGCTGTTTTGGCTGTCACCTTTAGCCGATCCGCTGGCGTTTTTGCGTATTCTAATTTCTGCTTTAAATCAGCCTACTCAGTGGCGCGGCAGGAAGTATGAATAATCGTTAAATTTTTGCTAGACCTTTTAAAATTGGTAGAAGTACGATCGCCCTTTTGGATCGAACGGGTGATCGTGCTTTCCTTCCTTCCCTAAATCTGCCGGAAATTCACGGCTGTTATCAAATTAGCACTCACTCCAATCATCACACCTAACTCCTCTCCTGTCAAGAGATTTTTGATGAGAGTTCCCTGATTATTTTGAGTTATTGCTAACTGGCTAAAACTCAAACCTCCGGTTAGTGCGATCGAATCTTGACCAAAGGTAAAATCAGCGATCGTGTCAAATCCTCGATCGGCTTTTAAGGCAAAGATATCGTTGCCGCTACCGCCAATAAAACTATCATTGCCCAAGTCTCCGTAAAGAATATCATCACCTTGACAACCAGTGAGAGTATCGTTATCTTCGCCTCCGTAAATAGTATCATTTCCTTCACACCCTCCCAGGATATCTGCTGATTCGTTACCGCTGATAAAATCATCGCCAGCGCCGCCACAGATGGTATCCGAACCCTGACTGCCAAATAGGGAGTCCTCACCTTGACTACCAAGCACTATGTCATTCCCCTTGCCTCCAAATAAGGTCTCACTACCCTTACCCCCATCAATAAAGTCATCATTTCTATTCCCATAAACGATGTCATCATCTTCGCGGCAATTTATCGAGTCATTGCCTTTGCCTCCGAAGATTAGATCCTTGCCCAAGTTGCCAAGAATGATGTCATTATTTTCATCTCCAAATAAGATGTCATTGCCACTACCACCGCTGATAAAATCATTGCCTGTGTTGCCGTTGAGGATGTCGCTGCTATCGCCACCATATAAGTTGTCATCCCCGGATTTGGCATCGCATATATTGCCGCTGTTACTACCCAGTAATTCATCGTTTTTGGCAGTGCCTATTTGAAGTGCGGATACACCGAGTATGGTGTTTTCAACTGCATTCGGTTGGTTTAAGTTGGGATAGGAAATTTTGTCGCAGATGCAGTCATCATTCGGAATGTTATTAGTTATTGGCGTTACCGATGGTGTTGGCGTCGGCGTCGGTGTCGGCGTTGGTGCGGGTGTCGGTGTTTCCGCAGGCGTTGGTGCGAGTATCGGTGTCGGTATTGGCGTTACCAATGCTGCAGGAGTTGGCGTTGTGACGGGAGTTGGTGTTGTGACAGGAGTTGGCGTTGTGACAGGAGTTGGTGTTGTGACAGGAGTTGGCGTTGTGACGGGAGTTGGTGTTGTGACAGGAGTTGGTGTTGTGACAGGAGTTGGCGTTGTGACGGGAGTTGGTGTTGTGACAGGAGTTGGTGTTGTGACAGGAGTTGGTGTTGTTACCGGAGTTGGTGTGGTGACAGGTGTTGGTGTGGTGACAGGTGTTGGTGTTGTTACCGGAGTTGGCGTGGTGACGGGAGTTGGTGTGGTGACAGGAGTTGGCGTTGTTACCGGAGTTGGCGTGGTGACGGGAGTTGGTGTGGTGACAGGAGTTGGCGTTGTTACCGGAGTTGGTGTGGTGACAGGTGTTGGTGTGGTGACGGGTGCGGGAATATTCACGCCAAAAGTACCTAAACTGCTAGTAGCAGACAAGTTGCCAACAGCATCCTTCACCTGCGATGCTTGCAAATTAACTGTGTAAGTACCATTGTCAGCATTATCCCAAATTCCACCAGGCGGAGTAAATGAATATGTTGTTGTACGCGGCGTACCATTGCTATTAATATCAACACTAACAAAGGTAGCAGGAAGATCGGCACCTGACCAATTTACAACAACATCAGAATCATCTAAACTGCTAACATCAACTCCACTACTATCGCTGAAAGTAACTGTCAATGTCTGACTTGTACCACCCGCTGTAGTAAGGTTAGAAATTGCAGCCAAGTTAGCAGTAGGTGCGGTGACATCAACAATAGGTGTGGTGACATTAGCAGTGCGAGTCAGTTGAGTTGCTGCGGTATTGTTATTACCCGCTGTATCCGTTGCTTTGGCAGCAGGGACATCAACTGTGACATTACCACTAGCAGCGGGAGTGACATCAAAGGTGTAAGTTTTGGCATCAACTTTAACAAAGTTATCGACAGTCGCATTGGCTACGGTGATATCAGTATTATCAAAGCCGGTGACATCTTCATTAAAGGTAGCGGTGACGCTAAATAAACCAGTTACTGTTGGTGTGGAAGTTGATGTTAAGGTAACTGTTGGTGGGGTGATGTCAGGTGTGGTGATATTAGCAGTGCGAGTCAGTTGAGTTGCTGCGGTATTGTTATTACCCGCTGTATCCGTTGCTTTGGCAGCAGGGACATCAACTGTGACATTACCACTAGCAGCGGGAGTGACATCAAAGGTGTAAGTTTTGGCATCAACTTTAACAAAGTTATCGACAGTCGCATTGGCTACGGTGATATCAGTATTATCAAAGCCGATGACATCTTCATTAAAGGTAGCGGTGACGCTAAATAAACCAGTTACTGTTGGTGTTGAAGTTGATGTTAAGGTAACTGTTGGCGCTGTAGCATCATTCGTGCGAGTCAGTTGCGTGGCTGCGGTATTGTTATTACCGACTGTATCCGTAGCTATTGCCGCAGGGACATCAACTGTGACAGGGCCATCAGCATTAGGTGTGACTGTAAAAGTATAATTGCTGCCGCTTCCTGCAAAATTGCTAACAATGCCGTTAGTAACATTTACTCCTGTTGCACTAAATCCTGTGACGCTTTCGCTGAATGTTGCTGTGACTAAAAATGGTGCGTTTGTGTTTGTTGCGGAAGTTGATGTTAAGGCAACTGTTGGTGCGGTGATGTCGGCGGTGCGAGTCAGTTGCGTGGCTGCGGTATTGTTATTACCTGCTGTATCAGTTGCTATTGCCGCAGCGACATCAACTGTGACATTACCATCAGCAGTGGGAGTCACATCAAAGGTGTAAGTTTTAGCATCAACTGTGACAACGTTACCGATAGTCGCATTGGTGACCGTAATATCAGTATTATCAAATCCGGTGACATCTTCACTGAATGTTGCTGTGACTAAAAATGGTGCGTTGACTGTAGTTGTGGAAGTTGATGTTAAGGCAACTGTGGGGGCTGTAATATCAGCAGTACGAGTCAGTTGAGTGGCGGCGGTATTGTTATTACCCGCAATATCAGTGGCTGTAGCAGCAGGGACATCAACGGTGACAGCGCCATCAGCATTCGGTGTAACGGTAAAATTATAAGTTGTGCCGCTACCCGTGAAATTGCTAATCGTACTGTTAGTAAGATTAACGTCGCTGGCAATAAATCCTGTGACGCTTTCGCTGAAGGTTGCTGTGACTAAAAATGGTGCGGTTGTGGTTGTTGGGGATGCGGATGTTAAGGTAACTGTGGGGACAACGGTGTCTACAACTATGGCTTTGCTATTTGCTAAAGACTGCCCCGCAGGAATAGTCAATGTTGTTGCATTATTTCCCGCAGCATCTCTTAATGTTGCACCGACTGCTAAAGTGATCCCAGTTGAGTTGAGGTCGGTGCTATTTTGTCCGGCTGCTGGAGTGTATGTGCCCACAGCAGATGTGCCTGTGAAAGGTGTAATAGTGACAGTACCACCTGTGTCTAAGGCGACTGTCATGTTACCGTCGGCTAAGGTAACTGCTTCGCTGAAGTTGACGGTGACATTGATGTTGCCAGTTGTGTTGTAACTGCCATCGGCGGTGGTAGAGGTGACACTGGTGATGGTGGGTGCAAGAGTATCGATAACTATGGCTTTGCTACCGCCGAGGGAATTAGCGGAGGCTAAGGTGGGGAGGGTTAAGATGGCATTCACAGCCAAATTATCTTGAATTGTGCCGCCGTTGAGAGTGAGGGCACTTGTCGAGAGGTATTCTAAGTCGGCAGAGGTGTCGCCTGCTTGGACTACATAGTTGAATGTGAGGGTCGTACCGCCGCTACCGCTAGCATATGTGGCAAATTGGTCAGTTGTGCCGGTTTCTAGTTGCAGTTGGGGTGCGCCGGTGACGGTGACAACAGCATCGAAGGTGACGGTGACGGCGATGGTGGAACCGACGCTATAGCTGCCGTCAGCAGTGGTGGCGGTGACAACAGTCACTTTGGGGGTAGTGTTGAGCAAGATGAAGGCGGTTCTGCCACCTTGGGTCGCCAAAGCTAAGTCAGGTTTGCCGTCGTCATTGATGTCGCCGATACTGACAGTAGACCTCTTGCGAAATTCTCAGGCGATCGCTAATTTATCTTCAAAGAAAGTTCATAATTATAAATACCAGCAA
>NZ_JAUBPO010000155.1:0-11512 GCF_036700785.1 Microcoleus sp. S28C3
CTGCCTATCTTTTTTTACCACAAGTTGGCTCAATCCTTACTAACTATGAGTTTCAGGCGGGTTGTCACCCCCCCAGAGTTTATCACAATGCCCTGTAATCTCACCCCTCTACTGCTCGTTCTTGGCTTTTCCTTTCCGGTCTCTGCCAACTGTGCCGCTACTTTCTTGAAACTTGCAGAAACCCCTACCCAATCCAGCCGTTCTGAGTTGCTTGTCAAATCTCAGTTTCTTCACCGTTGAGGCAATTCAGCAGTGTGTGAATTAATTGCAGATAGGCTTGAGCGGGGTTTTATTTTATTGTGAGTAGTTGTCAATAACACCAATATTTATCTTATCATAATTAGGGTAAGGTTCTCCAGCTCACTTCACAAAACTTGGATTTTTACGGCAGATGGTGGCAGATATACGCAGATGAAGAGATGTTATTTGATGAGTTCTTCGAGGGATGGAAAAAGCAATTTTTCTGCGCTCACTTTTTCGCAGTCGCAAGGCTGTTGAGTTGCGGATATTGCTGATACCTTTCCCAGCAGCAATTGGATGCTTTCTATTAGCAGCGGTAGAGTTAATAAAATAATTGATGCCGAAACTAGCAAGCTAATTAAGCCGTCCGCCCAATTCCAGTGCAGCCACGCTACGGCGATCGCAGCTAAAATTACTCCAATCGAGGAAAATATGTCGGCAACTGCGTGCAGAAAGGCGCTTTTGAGATTTAAGTCGCCGTGACAGCAGGAATGCAAGCAACAAGCATTGATTGAGTTGATGCTTAAACCGACTATGGCGGTAATTAACATCGGGAGTCCTTCTACTTCGGGAGTTGGGGACTGCAAGCGGTCGATCGACTCTGCGGCAATCCAAAGGGCGATCGCTACTAAACTGATACTATTAATTAAAGCAGCAATGATTTCTCCTCGTTCAGGGATTGGCGATTGTGCGATCGTACAATCTACGGATTTACTTTTGCGTTTGACTGAAGAGTACCAAGTCGCTGTCAAAGTTATTGCTAAAGCTGCTACATCTGAAAAAACGTGACCCGCATCTGCTAATAGGGATAAGCTATGAGAATTAAATGCGGCGAATAACTCTGCGACAAAAAAGCTGCTAAGCAGTACCAATGCTGTTTGTAAAAGTCGCACTTTGCCAATTCTGGGATTTGTATTCTCGCAATGTACGATATCCTTGGCGTTTTCAGATTCAAAATTGTCCGTAACTGGAAATGTCATGCAGCAGTCCTTCAGGTTAAACTCGATTTTTAATTAAACATTAAATTAACTATCAATGACTTATAATATACCAAATCCGAACCAAGAACCGGAAAAGCCGATCGCAAATTTCCCAAATCCTGAAATAAACGATCGTCAAATTACCCACAATCAGCCAAATACTTTAACAGGGGAATCTTTAGTTGATTTGCGGCTGTACAACCAATCAAATTTCGATCGGGGAAGACCTGGTTGGCTAATTTTGGTTTGGTGGTTCGTGCAGGCGATCGCATTTTCCCTCACTCCACACCCTTTTAATAGCATCAGAAGCGGCTTGCTGCGGTTATTTGGAGCGAAAATAGGTTGTGGTGTGATTATCCGCCCTACGGCTCGTTTTACCTATCCTTGGAAAATTGAAATCGGCGACTACAGTTGGATCGGAGATGATGTTGTATTGTACAGTCTCGATCGAATTGCGATCGGCAAACACTGCGTCATTTCTCAAAAAAGTTACCTCTGCACCGGCACTCACGACCCCCAAGACCCAGCCTTTGGCTTAATAACAGCATCTGTTACTATTAATAACGGCGTTTGGATTGCGGCAGACTGCTTCATTGGCCCTGGTGTCGAAATCGGTGCCAACGCTTTAATTGGAGCTCGCAGTAGTGTGTTTAAAAATATGCCTGCCGGCTTTGTTTGTACGGGTAATCCCTGTCATCCGCGCTATCGGCGAGAAATTAAGCAAAGTTCGTAAGAGACATTGCACCGGGAAACTAAGCAGCTTGACTAGCTTGTGGGCGAATTGGAATTTCAATGACGAATTCTATTCCCTTTCCTGCTATAGGCTGGCAGTATAATCTGCCCCCATGCTTTTCAACAATAATTTCATAACTGATAGATAACCCCAACCCCGTTCCTTTACCGATAGGTTTGGTAGTAAAAAAAGGGTCAAATAGTTTTGGTTGTAAAGTTTCGCAAACTCCCCGACCGTTGTCACTAATATGAATAGCAACCCAATTATCGTCAATTACTTTTGTAGAAATTTGAATGCGGTTCGGGTTTTGTTTGATTTCTGCAAAGGAACGCTGCTGATTCGATTCATCTAAAGCATCAATGGCATTGGAAAGAATATTCATGAACACTTGATTGAGTTGTCCGGCATGGCATTCTACTGGTGGAAGCTGACCGTACTCTTTTATTAGTTCAATCTCTGGATGGTCTGGTTTTGCTTTTAAACGATGATGCAGGATGGTGAGTGTACTATCAATCCCTTCATGGATATTTACTGCTTTCACGTCTGCCTCATCCAGGCGAGAAAAAATTCGCATAGACTTGACAATCTCCTGGATGCGCTGCGTTCCTAAGTTGATTGAGTTAAGAACTTTTATAAAATCTTCCTCCAAAAATTCCAGTTCTATTTCATCCATTGCTGCTTGAATCCGAGGGGTGGGATTTACATAATCTTCTTGATAGAGGTGTATAATTTTTAGTAAGTTATGAGCGTACTCTTGGGCATAACCCAGATTCCCCGAGATGAAATTTATAGGGTTATTGATTTCATGAGCAATCCCAGCCGCCATTTGCCCTAATCCCGACATTTTCTCGTTTTGGATTAACTTAATTTGCATTTTTTGCAAAGCATCATAGGCTTGGCTGACTTCTTCAACTTTTTGCTCCAATAATGTATTTTTTTCCTCTAACTTGTCTGTAAGAACATGAAGCTTTAAATGCAGTTTGACGCGAGCTAATACTTCCTCCTGTTGGAAGGGTTTGGTAATATAATCTACAGCCCCAACCTGAAATCCCTCAACTTTATTAGCCGTATCCGAGAGAGCAGTCATAAATATAATGGGAATCTGTTTAGTTTCTGGATTAGCCTGTAATCGACGACAGGTTTCAAAGCCATCAATTTCGGGCATCATGACATCTAGTAAGATTAGATCTGGTAGAGCATATTTGACCCGCTCTAGTGCCATTTTTCCAGATTTGGCGACCCGAACTTCAAATCCTGCCTGACTTAAGGCATCAGATAAGACACCTAGATTAGCTGAATTGTCATCAACTATCAGAATCGTACTATTTGGTTGAATTGGTGAATTCATAAACCTTACTTGTAGGACTGAATAAAAGTTAAAATCTCTTCGTCTTGAAAGTCTTTTGCCATTTGATGCAATATTTTAGCAAAGGGAATGTATTTGGCATCTATTTCTTCAAGTAATGTCGCCTGTTTAACTATTTCTAGGAAATTTCCTTTCATAGCCAGCTCGTATAGCATTTCCATTTCTGTAGCAGGCGGGGCAATTAGCTCGTTGGTGTCTGAGGCGATCGCCAGTGGATCTTCATTACCTTCATAAACCCATTCCAAATCAAGATACTGTTGTAATTTTTGCAGGAGTTCCGTTGCTTGAACAGGTTTGGGAATAAAGGTGTTGCCTCCTGCCTCTAAACTTCTGTATTGATCGGTTTCAAATACGCTGGCAGAAGAGACAATAATAACGATGTCTTTGAAATTTTCCGATTCTCTAACCCGCTTAATTAGCTCGAAGCCATCTAGTTCGGGCATTAGTAAGTCGGTAACGATTAAATCTGGCTGTACCTCCAGAATTTTTTCCCAGCCTTCCTGCCCATCGTTGGCTTCAGAAACCTCAAAGCCGATCGGACTGAGCAAATTGCTAATTACTGAACGGTTAGCCCATTTGTCATCGATAACCACAATCTTAGGTTGGCGGTCTTTAATGCCGATAATCTGCCCGCGATTGTCGATTTGAGACGTTTTCACCCATTCGTCGGCTGGAAACAGATCGACATCGAACCAGAAAATACTGCCCACATTCATCTCACTTTGAACCTGAATGGTACTGCCCATTAGTTCTACAATCCTTTTGCTAATTGCCAGTCCCAATCCCGTACCTTCCGTCTGCCGCCTGCGATCGCCTACCTGCTCGAAGGGTTCAAAGATAGCTTGGATTTGATCTTGTGCAATGCCGGTACCTGTATCGCGTATTTCAAAGCGAATTTTTCCTTCTGTTGCAAAACTGACTATAAAAGTGACACTGCCCTCATCCGTAAATTTAATAGCGTTGCTCAAAAGATTAATTAACACTTGTCGCAAGCGTTTTTCATCCGCACGAATACCGATCGGGAGTTCGGGGCTTGATGGAAAATGGAAGTGAACTCCCTTTAGTTCAGCTCGGATGCGACACATTTCTGCGACACCTTGCAGGAACGCCGGGAAATGAAAATCGGTGGGCATGAGTTCGACTTTCTGCGCTTCAATCTTCGACAAATCGAGAATATCATTGATTAAGGTCAGTAAATGCGAACCGCACTGATAAATGACATCAATGCGCGATCGCTCTTCTTCATTCAAGACTTTGGAACGCTGAAGAATCTGCGCGTATCCCATGATGCCATTAAGGGGAGTCCGCAATTCGTGGCTCATGTTGGCAAGGAATTCACTTTTAGCCCGATTAGCTGCTTCTGCGGCTTCCCTGGCTTTTGCCTGTACGAATTCTGTTTGTTTGCGATCGTTGATATCGGTGCAAGTGCCAACCCACTCCCGGACGCTGCCATCTTCGTTCAGAATGGGTACCCCTCTAACTTGAAAATAACGATAGTTTCCATCCGCTCCCCGGATTCGATATTCTATCTCAAACAGGGTTTTCGTTTGCACTGCTTCCATCCACACCTGAACCGTTCGTTCGCGATCGTCCGGATAAATTGGATCTAACCAGCCAAAACCAACCACCTCAGCTTCAGTTTGCCCGGTGTAAGCTTTCCAAGTCTGTAGCTCCGTGCCTCTTCCTTCAGCATCCATTGCCCAGACGATTTGGGACGTAGCAGCGATGAGCGATCGATAGCGTTCTTCGCTTTGTTTGATAGCCTCTTCGGCTTGTTTGCGATCGTGGATATCGGTACAAGTACCAACCCACTCGCGAATGCTGCCATCTTCATTCTGAATTGGCACTGCTCTAACTTGAAAATAGCGATAGTTTCCATCTGCTGCACGCATTCGATATTCTATGTGATACAGGCATTTCGTTTGCGCTGCTTCCATCCACACCTGAGCCGTTCGTTCGCGATCGTCCGGGTGAATTGCATCTAACCAGCCAAAACCAAGCACTTCCTCTACAGTTTGTCCCGTGTAAGCTCTCCAACTCGGTAGATCCGGGCATTTTCCTTCAAAATCCGATGTCCAGACAATTTGGGAGGTAGCAACTATTAGCGAACGATAGCGTTCTTCGCTTTGTTTTATAGCATCTTCGGCTTGTTTGCGATCGTGGATATCGCTACAAGTGCCAATCCACTCCCGGATGCTGCCATCTTCATCCAGAATGGGTACGCCTCTAAGTTGAAAATAACGATAGTTTCCATCCGCTCCCCGGATTCGATATTCTATGCCATACAGGGTTTTCGTTTGCACTGCTTCCATCCACACCTGAGCCGTCCGTTCGCGATCGTCCGGGTGAATTGCATCTAACCAGCCAAAACCATCAGCCATCTCAGCTTCGGTTTGTCCGGTGTAAGCTCTCCAACCCGGTTGATCCACGCATCTTCCTTCAGCATCCGCTGTCCAGACAAGTTGGGACGTAGCAGCGATTAGCGAACGATAGCGTTCTTCGCTTTTTTTTATCGCATCTTCCACTTGTTTGCGATCGTGGATATCGATGCAAGTGCCAACCCACTCCCGGATGCTGCCATCTTCATTCAGAATTGGCACCCCTCTAGCTTGGAAATAACGATAGTTTCCATCCGCTCCGCACATTCGATACTGTATGTCAAACAGGCTTCTCGTTTGCACTGCTTCCATCCACACCTGAACTGTTAGTTCGCGATCGTCCGGGTGAACTGCATCTAACCAGCCAAAACCAACCACCTCAGCTTCCGTTTGTCCGGTGTAAGCTCTCATACTCGGTGAATCCTGGCATCTTCCTTCAGGATCGGTTGTCCAGACAATTTGGGAGATGGCAAGGGTTAGCGAACGATAGCGTTCTTCGCTTTGTTTTATAGCATCTTCGGCTTGTTTGCGATCGTGGATATCGCTGCAAGTGCCAACCCACTCCCGGATGCTGCCATCTTCATTCAGAATGGGCACGCCTCTACCTTGGAAATAGCGATAGTTTCCATCTGCTCTGCGAATTCGATATTCTATGTCATACAGGCTTTTCGTTTGCACTGCTTCCATCCAGACCTGAGCCGTTCGTTCGCGATCGTCCGGGTGCATTGCATCTAACCAGCCAAAACCAACAACCTCAGCTTCGGTTTGTCCGGTGTAAGCTCTCATAGCCGGCATATCCGGGCATCGCCCCTCAGCATCGCCTGTCCAGACCATTTGGGACGTAGCAAGGATTAGCGAACGATAGCGTTCTTCGCTTTTTTTTATAGCATCTTCCGCTTGTTTGCGATCGGTAATGTCGGTATTAATTTCGAGTTGCGCACAAGGCTTTCCTTCTGCGTCGCGTTGTAATGTCCAGCGACTGGCGACAATAATATGCCGATCGTCACGGGTAGTGTGGTGCAGTTCTCCTTCCCAACTTCCGTGCTCGAAAAACTCTGCCAATAAGGTTTCTAATGGTTTAGGGAAGATGGTTTCTAAGAATGCGTGAATGAACTCCCCGGCTACTTCCGCTTTTGTCCCACCATAGAGCTTTTCTGCACCTTGGTTCCAGTAGATGATGCGATCGTCCATATCTCTAATAATGATACTATCGCTAGCTAAGTCCAGTATTTCTAGGGTTTGACGGAGTGTTTGCTCGACTTTTTTGCGATCGCTAATATCTCGTGTAGTGCCGATAATGCCGAGGATATTGCCATTAGCATCCCGCCAAGGAGCCTTTGTCGTCAAAAACGTCTTAGTGGTTTCACCCTGAGAGACATCTTCCTCGTAAATCTCAGTGATTCCTGCTGCCAGGATGTGGCGATCTTTTGCGATCATTTCACGAGCACTCTCAGGCGACAGTAATTCCCAATCATCTTTGCCGATGATTTCCTCAATTGGCTTGCCTAAGAAGTTTGCCAAATTGGAGTTCATCGCAACATAACGCCCTTCCCGGTCTTTAACCACAATGATGTCTGGCGTACTTTCCAAAATCGAGTTCAGCAGATCGTTGCGTTCGCGCAGAGCTTCTTCAGCTTGTTTGCGATCGTTAATGTTTCGCGCTATGGCGATGATGCCGAGAATATTGCCCTGAGTGTCTCGCCAAGCAGCCTTAGTAGTTAAAAAGGTTGCGCAGATCTCACCTTGAAAGATTTCTTCTTCGTAGGTTTCAGTGATGCCTGTTTCCATGACCTCACGGTCTTTTGCCATCATTGAAACGGCGACGGCAGGCGGCAGCAGTTGGGAATCATCTTTGCCCAGGATTTCCTCAATGGGTTTACCGATAAAGTTTGCTAGGTTGGAATTGAGAGCAACATATCTGCCTTCTCGATCTTTGACCACAACGATGTCTGGTGTACTTTCTAAAATAGAGTTCAAAAGTGCATTGCGTTGGCGCAGATCTTCTTCAGCTTGTTTGCGCTCTGTTATATCCGTATTTGCTCCCACCCATTCGCGAATCGTGCCATCAGCTTCTAAGATAGGCACTCCACGACAACTCATGTAGCGGTATTCCCCGTCATGGCGGCGCATACGGAATTCAACTTCATATAGCGATCGATTAGCAACAGCAGTTGACCAGGCAGTGCCCATAGACGAGCGATCGTCTGGATGGATAGCGTTGAACCCACCCCCTCCCTTGTAATCATCAAATGTCTGTCCTGTAAATGCACTCCAAGTAGGTTGCTCGATCGCCATTTCGCCGTCCGTATTGCAAATCCAAATAATTTGAGCGGTGGCTTCCATCAAAGAACGAAATCTTTCTTCACTCTGTTTGAGGACTTCTTCTGCGGTTTTGCGATCGCGCTGCGCCGCCTGCTGTTCGCGAATATCCCGCACAATAGTGGAAATAAACTCGATTTCACCCGCTTCGGTTTTGTGGACGATCAAAACCTGGGAGACTGGAATTTCTTCCCCATCGCGTGACAAAAATAGGATTTCACCAGCCCACCTACCCTCTCGCAAGGCGGTGGGAATTACTTCGTTGTGGAACTTTGCTTTTGCCGAGGGAGCTAATACAGAATCTATAGTAAACGGAGATCGTGCTTCCTCTGGGGACATCCCCAGCATTTCCTGTCCGGCTTTGTTGAGATAGACGCTATGCCCAGTCGAATCCACAACTCCTACTAAGTCGGAAGTTGCTTCCAAAATTGCCGTCAGTCGTGCCTGCTTTTGTTCTGCCCGCTTGCGATCTGTAATTTCAATTACAATCCCACCAAGACCAAAAACGATGCCATTTTCATCCAACAAAGGATAGTAAGATGCTTGCCAGTAGCGGATAATACCTGGTTCTTTAGGCGTTTCACCCACTAATTCATAATCCAGAATGGGCTTGCCCGTGTCCAGAATACCTTGCAGCATCGGTTCCACAGTCGGAGCCAATTCTGGCAGCACTTGACGCACTGACCTACCAATATGGTCTGCCACACAAATGCCATTCATCTGGGCTAGAACTTCGTTAATTTGGACGTACCGGAGTTGGCGGTCAAAAATCAGCATTCCGGCGTTGGCACCTGCAAAAAAAGCGTCGAAGCGATCCTGTGGCAATATCTGTGCTGTTGTGCTCTGTTGCTGTGGCGGTTGGTTTTTGTCTGGCGGGAATTTGCTCATATTAAATCGTGCTTTTCAGCTATAATTCTAGAACTTCTTTCCAATTACGCGATCGCAAGGTTTTCGTTTTACCCTATTTGGGTAATGAAGAAAACGTTCAGCAGGGCGACCATTAGGTTTTCAATCGGCGATATATGTATCCCTTGCGACATTATTTCCGTTAATTCTTCGGATGTATCGCCAAGCAGTTCTATTGTTCATCAATTGTATTGCTAATCAACCCTATCGCTAGAACATTGGTGACAACTTAACCTAGGGAAGCATTTGTCAATCAACAATTATGCTCAGCATTTACTCAGGTTGGGGGTGGAGAACTTAGATTTGGGCGATCGAGGAATCATGCCTCACGCCATATTTATGCCCACCCACCCCCAAGTCGCGCATTTTCCACTCCTAAACAAACAGTGTTTTAAGTAATTTTACTGATTGACAAATGCCATTAAGTTTTAATTTTTTCCCAATGTCGGTAGAATGCCAAGTATTCTTGGAACGTTCTCAATTTTAGCTAAATCCGTTAAATTTTCAGCTAGACATTCTTAGATATACACAAGACGGACGCAACTGGCACAGTGATAGCAATCTCTCTCCCACCAGTTAAACTCATTGTAATACGGGGATATTTGACTTGTCTACTTAAATAGTCATTGAATAATCCCTGCTTAAGTTGATAACGGGACTTAAACCAAAAATCAGCGGAAAGTATGATAAAATCCAAGACAGTTAAAGTTGACTAAAGCTAGTAGAGGGTTCGCATGAATAATAGATGATTCCGCTATGGCGAAAAAGTGGCACACTAACCGCAGGCAGGGGAAGACCATATATCCGAGAAATTGCCAATACGCATAACGGCGTAGTCTGAATAACCCAATATCTGCTCTGTAAAAAAATCAGTTTGTTCGGGTACTCTAAACAAATAAAAATCTAGTAAAAAAAAGTTTTTTTCTGGTTTTTTTTACTTAAAAATAAGGATTTTAGTCTTTATTATTAAAGGTTAAACCTTTAATAAACTTATTATTAACTGGAACTAAAGTGACTACAATACCCGAAGAATTATTGATAAAAATCTCCCAAATATTTACAGCGACCTTATTTACAATAGGTGAGAGTCCTGTATCGCTGCAGTCACTTGTGGAACTGATTGTATTGTTCATAGCTATCCTCGTCATATCGCGTTCTTTTACTGGCTTTCTTAAGGAACGCTTGCTAGTTAGACTGGGAATTGACGAGGGAAACCGGGAAGCGATCGCAGTAATTATTGGGTATTTAATAGTAGCTTTCGGAGCGATCGTCGCCATCCAAAGTATAGGCTTCAACCTCGCTTCTTTTGCAGTAGTTGCGGGGGGATTGGGAGTGGGAATTGGTTTTGGAATCCAGGATTTAACAACTAATTTCGTCAGCGGCTTAACGCTGCTTTTAGACAGACCTGTGAAAGTCGGAGACTTTGTGGAATTAGAAGGATTAATGGGAATCGTCAAAAAAATCTCGATTCGATCGACCATCATCCAAACCAATGACGACTCCAGCGTCATAGTTCCCAACAGCAAAATGATTAGCAACAAAATTGTTAACTGGAGTTACGAAAACTCGCTACTCTGTCTGCGAGTTCCCGTAGAAGTAGCCGAGAATAGTAACCCGCTGTTAGTGACAGAAACTTTGTTAAATATTGCTTACGCGGAGGCGGGAGTTGTTTGCGAACCGAATCCGAAAGTATTGTTTGTCGAGTTTGGCGATGATAGTTTTAAATTTGAACTTTTAGTTTGGACGGACAGGCCGACAGACAGAGAAGTAATTAAAAGTTCTTTGAATTTTGCGATTGAGTACAATTTCCGCCAGCATAAAATAGAATTTCCGTTCAACGACAGAGAAATTTATTTGCAAAATCCCGAAGTTATTTTGTCAATGTTCAACAACAAAAAAAGTGGAATTGACATCACGAACACTTCCTCGGAAAACAAGCAAAAAAGGCCGATTATTGCAGAGGGAATGAAAAAGCAATCGTCCCTTAGCTGTTTGCTGCGAGAGGTGGAATACTTTGAAAATCTCACGGATCTCGAATTGCGGCAATTGATTGAAGTTGGATACCGCCAACGGCTGCGATCGCAAGAATTTTTATTTCGCGAAAACGACCCTGGAGATGCTTTTTACATGATTCTTTCAGGTTCAGTCGAAGTTTTTGTGGAAGCTATTGACAAACATCTGAATAACCTCGGTACGGGTCAGTTTTTGGGGGAACTTTCTTTGATGTTGGGAATCCCTAGAACTGCTTCGGTGAGAGCTTTGGAAGAAACAATTTTGTTTGCTATCAATAAAGAAGGATTCCAAAAAATTTTAACAGAACAGCCGGATTTATCTGAACAAATTATTCAAGAGATAGTGAAACACAAAGAAGAACTAAGCGAGAGGCAACAGCAACTTCGAGAAATGGAATTGGTAGATGCAGCGGAAGACGATGAAAATCCTATAGAGTGGGTAAGGAAACGGCTCAAAGATCTATTTAGTGTGGAAAGTGAAAATTAACCTAAACATTCCTGCTGGAGTTTAGACTAAGCACAAATTTACTCAGAAGGAGCTGAGTAGAAATTATGGTGAATTTAGAGAGAGATTCCCA
>NZ_JAUBPO010000156.1:0-11395 GCF_036700785.1 Microcoleus sp. S28C3
AGATTCAGCAGGCAATCAGGGGAACAGTACCTCTTTCGAGCCCTCCATCTCAGCCAACGGGCGGTTTGTGGCGTTTCTTTCTAATGCGTCCAACCTCGTGCCGGGGGATACTAACAATACAGACGACATCTTCGTGCGGGACACCCTCACCAATACCACCACCCGCGTGTCAGTAGATTTAGCAGGTAATCAGGGAAACAGTGAGTCCTTCTACACCTCCATCTCTGCAGATGGGCAGAGAGTAGCGTTTGATTCAGCTTCCTCCAACCTCGTGCCGGGAGATACTAACAATACTTTTGATGTCTTTGTTTCTGACATCAGCAGCACTCCAGGCAATAACCCTCCTGATAACAGCATCAACGGCAGTCCCGACAACGACATCCTGTTTGGCAGCAGCGATAACGACATCATCAACGGTGTGGAAGGGAATGACGTACTTATGGGTTTACGAGGCAACGATATGCTTGTCGGGGGCGACGGCAGCGATGTCCTGAATGGTGGCAAAGGTTTCGACACCCTCAAGGGCGGTTTGGGAAACGATATTCTAGTCGGCGGTGGGGGCAACGATGTTTTTGTTTTAGGTGTCGGATTGGGAGTTGATACAATCGTTAATTTTGCCAAGTCTCAAGATACCGTGCAATTAATCAATGGTTTGACCTTCGGACAGCTATCAATTTTGCCGGGAACTGACGGCACATTAATTACAGTAACCAGCAGCGGTGAAGTTTTAGCTTCTTTGATAGGTGTTGCTCCTACTCTCATTGGTTCTGAAGATTTTATTTCGGTCTAGAGTAGATTTACCGTCTAGTCTTACCCTGTACTCTAAGGTGATCACTTTAGAATGCAGGGATTAAAACAACATCGACTAGAATCGCCGGACAAATAGAACAAAACCTTAACCCCCCTAAAACTTTTTTTAGACGGGAGTAACAGTATACCCGCCCTTCCAAGCTGTAGATGGGAAAAGATTACTATCCCCGCCTAAACCTCTAGCGGGATTTTTTCGACGGGCTGTTAAGTCTTTGCCGAAGTGGAAAAACTTAGAAGACCGTCGGAAAAATAGCCGCCTGCCCGTCCGGCTGAGGACATTTAAATCATGTGTCACGCGCTTGACACTATTTAATGACCTTAGCGATTCCCGGCTCTGGTTCAGGATATTGGGCTACCCTGACCAACCATTTAGAGAAATGGTTGACAAAAAACCTTGACAGCCGTTTATAGAAATGGTCAGATAGAGAAAGCGACCATTTATAGAAACGGTAATGAGTAACAAGGCACGTAACACATCAGGTAAATTCGCCCCTAAGTCAGAAGTCCCGCGCAAGGTTCGTTCAGTCAACTTGACCGACACTGCGTGGCAATGGTTGGCGACTGTAGCAGACAAAGCAGGGATGAGCAGAAACGATTACCTAGAAGCACTGGCGTCCGGGAACCGTCCATTTATGGTAATGGGGCAACCTCTTCCCCAACCATTTATAGAAACAGTACAAGCAGAGATAGAAACCCATGATGCGAACACGGTGAAACAACCAAATAGCGAGCTTTTACTGTTTATTGAAATGGCAGGATTAGAAGTAGTACGGGCTGATAACCAGCGGTTACATAATGAGCTAGGTAACTTAGAAGCCCAGAGAGAAGAACTCAATCAGGAATTAGCAGAAATTCAATCGCAGCTTGCGGCCGAGCGCGCCTTGCGAGAAAAAATTGAGCGCGAACTCTACGAGAAGAAGCAAAATTCTGTTCCGGCCACCACGCCTTTTGAAAAATTAACACCCCACACGGCCACGACTCGCGAGCAAGCTCTGAGCTACACGCAAAAAATTAAAAAGGTAAAGAAATATTAGTTTTCTTACCTTGCCATACCAGTTTCAAGCCCGAGGCTGGGATATTGGAGTTTCCGCCCCTAATGCAGTGTCTTGCTAGACATTATACTAGACACTGCACTAGCCGATTAAAAATATCTATCGTTACTAGACAACTTTTAGACATAATGCTAGTATACACATACAATTACTAGACAATTGCTAGACATGACAGATAGAGTACAGCTTAATTTGAGATTGGATGGCAAGCGCACCTTGCTCGAAACTATTAAGGAAGTAGCAGCAGCTCAGGGCTTAAGTGTGAATGCTTGGGTAGTGCGAACTTTAGAGCAAGCGGCCGCTAACCCTACCCCCAAATCTGAATCAACTCGCCAGACTCCCACAGTGGAGGATATAGAGGTAGTGCTAGACAAAAAGCTAGATATTATGCTAGACACTAAATTAGTGGCTAGGTTCGCAGAGTTCGAGGAACGGCTGGGAAAATTGAGAGCCTGAACGAGGGCAATGATGAATCGTTCAGGCTTGAATTAGACAAGGCTAAGGCTACCTATGACACCTTGCTAGAAAGCAGTACCGTAGTCACCCAAAGGCTAGAGCGAGAAGTGGAAGAATTTCGATCGCGACTTCAAGCAGAGGAAACCCGAGGGGATAAATTGTTGGAACAGTTGGAAGCTACCGAGTCCGCTTTAGCCAAATCGCAATCGGAAGTGTCCGACCTGATAAAAAGACTTGCAGCGTCTGTGGCAGAGAACAATAAATCAGCGCCTGCCAGTGAATTCTCAGAGAAAACTTTACCCGACGCGGCAACGATTCTTAGTAAGTTTCGAGCCAAGCGTAAAAAATCCCCAGTCACCCTTGCGGACATAGAGGCGATTTTACAGATGATTGGAGAAGGGTGAACCCAAAAACGAAATTAGAATCATGCCCCCCTCAAAAGGGGCTTTACTCACACAAAACTTTACAGTTGCAGGGTTGTATTTTCCCTGAAAAAGAGCGATCGTAAGTAACTAAGGAAGATTGATGCGCGACTGACAAGCGTTGACACCGCTAGCCAAGTCACGACTTCCCCAAACCGTTGTCTTAGAACGTTTGGAGCCTAACAATTATGCCAGGTTCAACTGATCGCATTTCTGGGCGATCGCAACTCTTAACGGAGTTGGCGGGGTTTTGCCATGACTAAACCCATTGCCAGCTACCGACGGATTGACCGATTAAAAGCGATCGCATTTGAGCGCGGTTTCACCAATGAAGATGCAAAGCAGTTCGGCAAACTCAGCAAAACTGCTACTTGGGAAACACTGCTTGAACTCTACCTTGTTGAGGGCGAATCGCTTGACACAATGCTAGACCTGCCACTATACAACAAGCTAGACATTGTAGACAGCACTGTAGACAGCACTGTAGACAGTGTAGACACGCTGGATTGGGTTAACGACGGTTCCTTCCCTGTGTGTTTCACGCGCCAAAATTCCAGCTTTTTAGACTGGGTGGATTTGGGGCAACTGGTCGCGCTCCTACTCGCATCAGCGGGCGTGTTTGTGCTGGCTATGAGTCTCTGGCGTCAAATCAATCCCCTGAATTTATTCCCTCCCATCAAAATCAACATTCAAATTGGAGCAACAAAATAATGGGAACAATGACCCGACTATTCGGTGGAGAAGTTAGCGACGCCATCAGCAGCAAGAATGAGAAGCTGAGCGCTCCAACAGATGCTAGCGTTATCACACCACTCAACCCCGGCAACTTTACCAGTATCCGCACCACGCCCGTAGTGGATGCTCCGCGCTACTTCACAGAGGAAGAGGCGGACGCGATGAAGAAGTTGGCAAAAGAAAAAACCCAAAACGCTCGTCACGCCAAAAAAGCCTACAAATCGCTAGGTCAGATTGAGGAGTCTGATGCAAAGGTACACAAAGCACATCGAGGGTACGAAAAAGTCGTTGCCACGGGCGAACTCACGAAGAAAAAAGCTGATGTGGGCTTAGCTAAGCACCTGCACGGCTTGCGTCCTGGTTATGCCCGCCTAGGTATAGGTTTAGAAAAGGCAGAAAATCGAGCTAGTGAGCGGATTGAAGCTATCAAAGCGAAACTGCTCGGAGGTACGGAGCAATGATAAAGGCGATCGCACTTGGTAACAATTTCCTGCTGTGTGCGATTGCCTCCAGTTTTCTTTGCTGGCTGGCATCGCTGCATTTCTCGCTCCTGCATTTTGTACAAGCATTATTCGCTCTCAAACTAATAGTCAGTGTCAGCGCTTGGATTTTAGATGATGCTCTCGTAGCCTTGCTAAAAATCAACTTGATACAGTTGCGCTTTCGGCTGATTGCTAGCACGGTAGGAGCTTTGGTCGGCGTGGGGGTGATGCTATGTCGCTCCTAAAAATTTCGATGCTGTCGGTTTCTGGGCTTACCCTCTGGCTAGCTCCCCCTTTCATCTTTTCCCGCAAAATTCCCCTGCACAACTTCATGCAAGGTATCGCCCTGGTGTCTGGGTTTGCTTGTTGTTTTGAAGGTCGCCGATGCGCCTTAAAATTAGCTAAAGCTGAGGAATTCGAGGCTTTGAAAGAAGCTGCCATCAACGCCGATGTCGTGGATGAAATCGCAGTAAGCTCCTACGTGTCCGAACAAGAACGCAGAACTGAAGCGGAACTCTTGCTAGCTAACGACGCTAATCGGGAACTCTTAGAACGCGCTCTAGAACTGAGTTCTGAGAATGAAGAGGAGGCAGAACGAAAGCTAGCTGAGAACGCCGATAACGAACTTCGAGAACGCATCTTGCAATTGCAAGCTCGGGGGTACAGCAAGGCGAAAATCATTCTTGAAATCTGGGGAGCTTCAAAAGGTGGCTCAGAGAAATATAAAACTGCTGAGGCTGAGTATAAACGCTTAATACAGGAAGAAGGAGGATAAAGAACGTGGGCCGGGGGGAGCAGCCGGGCTATGGCCCGCCCCCCCGGCCGCGCTACTTGCTCGCTCGCAACTTGCAACCGGGTTGTGTGATACCCGGTATACAACCCAAAAAAGAACAACTTATGATATATTGTCTAACCCCAAAAGGAATACGCCAAAAGATATAAGTAACTAGCAAAAATTTTGGGGGTGTTACTTGTGACCTGGTAAGCGTAAAATTCAAGTAAGTAAAACTGTCCTGGATTCCCAACAAGGGAAGGCTTAGCTACCAGGTTATCTGGAGAAAAGACCTAATAGGCAGATTGGTAGAGTCCTTAGCCTCGGGCGACTGGGGTGAATCTAACAGCAACTCTCGAAAATGTTTTGGGCAAGAAAAAAGTAGACGCCTCGACGGTTCTAGCTTGACGGGCTGAGCTGGATGAAAGCGGGAATTTCCCCCAAGATAAGTTGCACGGAGGGTGGGTCTAACAGAGCCCAAGAAACAGGCAGTTCCGGGAAACTGCGCGTGCAAAGAACGCAACATACCAATCCCCAATCTAAGCTGACACTCATTTGCACGAGTAAGTCTGCTTTCTAACTCAGGTTTCAGCTCTTGCTTTTTACGACAACTAAAGAAATTGCAGGATTTGGCTCTCTGATGCTAGGAAGGTAGGTTCCATTTTGTGCTTTCAATTTTTGAAGAATTCACGTATTCACCAAAAAACCGCTGCAACTAATTGGAACCTAGCGAACAGCGGCTTCTTGGATCAACTCGTCTTTTCAGGCGAGCAGCTTTTTCCTATGACTCATTGTACAGCGATCGATAGTCAGCTACCCATCAATCTTAAGCTGACACCCAACCATCAAGCCCACATCCAAGCGCGGGGCATTTTGCCAGACTGGGCTGAATCCAACTGCATGAGCTTTGATATTCCAAACGCTTCGGTGATGCTTGACTGTAAAGCAAAATCAGCAGGCGTTATGCTGATTTCCGACGAATACGGTCAATGGCAATTCCGCCCCGATGACCCTTGGCTTTCATCCGATGGCAAACTGCCAAAATACCGCACACCACGACATGAATACGATGTGTTTCTGGCAAAACATCCTAGTATCAAAGCTTACTGGAGCGATTTAGAGGCGCTCAAAGCTCGCTGCTTCATTGTTGATGGCAAACCTTACTTGCTCATCACTGAGGGAGGATTCAAGGCAATAATGGGCTGCCAGTTCGGTATTCCAACTGTTGCGCTCGTCGGAGTGACGATGGGTTTAACACCGCGCAAAAAAGGGGAACCCGACTTAGTACCAGGACTCAAACGGCTAGCACAAGCTGGCTTCGGCTTCATTTTTGCATTTGACGCGGACGCTGCCACAAACAAGAATGTACGCATTGCAGAAGCTAAACTCTCAAAAGTCTTGAAGGCTTATGGTTGCGACGTGCAAAGTATCACGGGACACTGGGAACCAGGCCCTAACGGAGAAACTAAAGGGATGGATGATTTCATCAACAAAAATGGGATAGAAGCTTTCAGAGCAATCCTAATAAAATCGCAGTCGGGAATCGAATCGCCTGACACAGGGAAGAAGACTAACAAATTACCAACTCCCCGCCAAACAGCGGCCATAATAGCTGAGGAGTACGGGAATCATTGGAAGTACGACAACGAGCAAAAGGAATGGCGCGTATATAGCGGTCGCCATTGGGAAAAAGTAGAGATTGGAAACTTTGAAACCCTTCTGATGCGGGTGGTTGATGCCAAAAACATCCCTTACGCGGGGGATTCCTACTTGGCTGACGTACTCAAGCTTCTGACAAAACTGCTGAGGGAGAAACACTGGGGAGGAATTGACCGCCGCCGATTCATCAACTTTAATAACTGCGTTCTTGATGGCTACACAGGTCTGACGCGCGAACATCAACCGAGCGATCGCTTTACCTCCTACCTACCTTTTGAACACAAGCCACTAACAGGTAATACAAAGGATGCGCTGCAAGCATTAGAGGTAAATTGCCCGAATATCAGCGCCTGGATGCGGACGGCAATGAAAGGCAATGCTAAGAAAATATTTAAGTTGTTGGCAATTATCAATGGCTGTTTGCGTTTCAGTTTCCACGGCTGGCAGCAGTTTGTGCATTTAATTGGAGCGCCTGGAAGTGGCAAGGGTACATTTGCCCGCTTGATGGAGAAAGTTGTAGGCAAAGATAACACTCAACCTTGCGCCCTAGAAAGCCTCAAAGATGGCTCAACCTTGGCAAGCATTATTGACAAGCAATTGGTGGTCTTCGGTGATGAGCGCAAGCCCACAGGCGTTGACAGCATTCTGCGTCTAACTGGTGGCGACAGCATCAACTACCGAGAAGTTTATCGCCCCGCCGCTAACGCCTATTTCTATGGGCTGCTACTAATTTGCTCTAATGACCCAATATTTATGGGTAACACCACTGGGTTAGAACGTCGTTTGTGTCTTGTCGAATTTAACAATCCCATCCCTAAAGCCTTACGCAATTCAGAGATGGAAGCCAGCTTTGACAGCGAGATAGCGTCGCTAATTGCGATCGCTCTTTCCTTACCCAGCGACGAGGTAAAGCAAGCAATTCAGGGTATAGGCGATGCTGAGATTGCTGATTTCAAAGCTGCTGAGTGGGAGATGAAAGTTAAAATGGACAGCTTGGCCGCATTCTTTGAAATGGATTTAGTCGTGGAAGATGGCGCTCAAGTCCGAGCCGGTGATTTGTTTGAGGCATACAAGAGCTTCTGCGACAGAATCAAGAAGCCCGCAATGAGCCTCACAACCTTCTCCCCTGGGCTTGAAAAACTATGCGGCGAACTGCACCAGCCAGTGATTCGCGATCGGAACGGTCGGCACGTCACATTTATTGGATTGCGATTGCGGGGGGATAAAGATGAACATCTTACTTACTCCCAAAAATTAGTGGCGTTTGCAGGACTTAATAGCCCTCCTGCAGGACTTGATGCAGGACTTGATGCAGGACTTGCGACTATACAGGGTAAGGGGTTGCAGGACTTGCAGGACTTAACTACCAACATTTTGCAAAATCTTGAAATTTCACAAAAAAAATCAGCAGAGATAGAAACAGAGGTAGAAACAGTAAAAATAAAGGAAGTTACCACCCCAAGTCCTGCAAGTCCTGCGGAACGTTTGCCCAGCAAGGCTTCAAGTGCTGCACAAAGTCCTGCAAAAGTTCCTGAAAGTCTTGCACAAAGTCCTGCAAACAAGCGCCACCATAAAGAATTTCAGATTGGTGAACGGGTTCGGATTCTGGATAACGGTCTGCATCATGGCAAGGACGGGCAAGTAGTGGCCGCTAGTTTTGGGAGCACTGAGAACGACTATCGAATTGCTCTTGATAAGGAATCGCACCTCAGCCAAGAAGTTGTTGTCAGCGTCCCGCACAGCGAAAAGTTTCCTATTTTGATGAAGTTGTAATAGATACCCAATGGAGCTTAAGGATAATGAATCAGGAGGAAGAATTTAGATTTGCCGAATGGACTAAACAAACTCAGGAGTCAAAAGTTGAGTTTGGTTGCTCTTATGGCACGCTCGATGGAGGTGAGGTAATACCTCTCTGGCATTTTAGTTTTGATGGAGATGTGTTTGTTGATGACAGCGGAGGAAATATTTCATTAATTGAAGGTATTAAAGATTATTTCATTTGGTCATCTCAGCGCATTAAAGAACTAGAGGCTAAGCTGGCTCTAGCTCATCTATTTAGCGACAGCGACAAGACTGTTTAGGACTGCTGTAGGGACTCAAGCCCTAGGTCAGAAAATTACCCTAACCTGATGTAGCTTCTGCACTTCCAAGCCCTAGGCTGGGAAATTATTGTTTCCAAAGGAGTTTTACTATGGGTACTGAACAAAAAGTCGCTGTTATTACTGGCGCGTCGCAGGGTATTGGCGCAGCCCTTGTCAAGGCATACCGCGATCACAACTATAGGGTGGTCGCAACCTCGCGCTCGATCGAGCAGTCGGATGATGATGCAATTCTCGCAGTGTCGGGCGACATCGCTGAGCGAAAAACTGCCGAGCGTGCTATTTCTGAAGGCGTTTCCCGCTTCGGGCGCATCGACACACTCATTAATAACGCGGGTATTTTCATCGCCAAGCCATTTACCCAATACACTGAGGCAGACTACGAGGTATATCTAGGTACCAACGTCACTGGCTTTTTTCATATGACACAATTGGCGATCACAGAAATGGAGAAGCAGGGGAGCGGTCATGTCGTGCAGATATCGACGAGCCTGGTTGACAATCCCATCGCTGGCTTACCGTCCGTGCTCGCGTCGCTGACCAAGGGCGCACTGAATGCCGCGACCAAATCCCTGGCCATCGAGTATGCCAAGCGCGGTATCCGAGTAAACGCGGTCGCGCTGGGTACTATCAAGACACCGATGCACCCTGTGGAAACCTATGCACAGCTCGATGCCCTGCATCCGATCGGTCATATGGGCGAGATATCCGACGTTATTGATGCAATACTCTACCTAGAATCAGCCAACTTTGTGACGGGTGAAATTCTTCACGTCGATGGTGGACAGAGTGCGGGTCACTAACACCGCCTTGTCATCAATAAGTATAAAGTTGGCTCCTGTCTAGCCCCATAGCGCTTTTAAACTCAGAGCCAGAAAATATGGATTTCCTGATGTAGCGGCAAGGGTTACAGGGCTTAGGCGGGAAAATACAGTTATCCCCGCCTAAAGATCCCAGCGGGATTTTTACGACTGGCCGCCATTGCCTTCTTCTTCGTCACAATTAAAAAATCGGCCATCGGAAAAATCTCGCTAGAGGTTTAGCGGGAAAACTGCACGATTTGAGAGGGTGTAGGTATAAATTTCGGGTGAAGCATGATTTCTTGATGACCCAAATCTCAGTTTTATACCCAAAATTCGAGTAAATGTTGAGTACAATTGCTTATTGACAAATGCTTTCTTAGCTTAACTTGTTGACTGGTGCTAGACACCATAAGTTATATTTTTGACCAAAGAAGTAATATCCTTCACTAAAGGCATAAATTTCTGTTGCCAGTTATTATCATGAAGATGGGGGTTTAACACTACCCGCCAGGCCTCAAAATCATGGATTAATTGCTGCTCCAACTGCGTACCCAACTCCTTATCCATGTTACCTGCCATCTCGAAACATCCCAGGGAAGCAATGTTCCCCTGCCTAGCGCAAAGCCATATATTACCGGCAGGTATCATACAATTCACTTGCCAAATGGATCTTAAAAGCTTGAGGAAGATTTTTTCGTCAAGTGATCGACCTTCTTTTTCTATTTCAACTTCTAGTGCCGCAAGTAACTTTGTCGCAACTAACTCATCTTTATCCATGAGAACCTGTCAAAATAAGTTTTCATTTACGTGTTGTTATATCGCACATTTTCAACTCACTTTATTAAATTGTGTAAATTGCTCCATCCTGATGGAACTGTAGCAGTTGGTGGTGTTAGGTATTTATAATCGCACTTTGAGATACTTAACCTCATCCTGCAACCCCGCCGTAACAGTTTCAAGCTCTAGGCTAGGAAATATAGATATTCTGACAATCTCTAGCGTCTCAAGCTCTGGGCTGGAAAATACCAAGGTTTCAGGCTGCAAGCTAAAAACAGTCCAGATTATTGAAATATTAGAGCTTATGAATATTACTCGCGTCTCAGTTGACTCAGCAGGCAATCAGGGCAATCAAGGCCTCTACTCCTTCACCTCTCCCTCCATTTCGCCCGACGGGCGGTTTGTAGCGTTTCATTCTTCTGCCTCCAACCTGGTGCCGGGGGACACTAACAATAACTCTGACATTTTTGTGCGGGACACGCTCACCAATACAACTACTCGCGTCTCAGTTGACTCAGCAGGCAATCAGGCGAATGCAGGCTCTTTCGATCCCTCCACCTCAACCGACGGGAGATTTGTGGCGTTTGTTTCTGATGCGTCCAACCTCGTGCCGGGGGATACTAACGATGCCAACGACATTTTCGTGCGGGACACGCTCACCAATACAACTACTCGCGTCTCAGTTGACTCAGCAGGCAATCAGACGGACAAGGAGGGGTACAATTATTCTAGCTCTCCCTCCATCTCAGCCGACGGGAGGTTTGTGGCGTTTCGTTCTTATGCGTCCAACCTCGTGCCGGGGGATACTAACGATAAATCTGACATTTTCGTGCGGGACACGCTCACCAATACAACTACCCGCGTCTCAGTTGACTCAGCAGGCAATCAGGCGAACAATGCCTTCGTCTCCGTAGGCCGCCTCTCATTGAGCGGGTCCTCAAGCCCCTCCATCTCAGCCGACGGGAGGTTTGTAGCGTTTGATTCTTATGCTACCAACCTCGTGCCAGAGGATACTAACAATGCAGACGACATCTTCGTGCGGGACATCCTCACCAATACCACCATCCGCGTGTCAGTAGATTCAGCAGGCAATCAGGGGAACAGTACCTCTTTCGAGCCCTCCATCTCAGCCAACGGGCGGTTTGTGGCGTTTCGTTCTGATGCCACCAACCTCGTGCCAGGGGATACTAACAATATAGACGACATCTTCGTGCGGGACATCCTCACCAATACCATCATCCGCGTGTCAGTAGATTCAGCAGGCAATCAGGGGAACAGTACCTCTTTCGAGCCCTCCATCTCAGCCAACGGGCGGTTTGTGGCGTTTC
>NZ_JAUBPO010000157.1:0-11056 GCF_036700785.1 Microcoleus sp. S28C3
GTGTTTTTACATTTTACATAATTCTTGCATAGGACTGTTGCAAGTATTTATACTCATTGCATAATTGAGATGCTCCCCTGACTCGTTGTTTTCTGGTGTTTCTTCCATTTCTGGTTCGTCGGGGCAAAACTCTATAGTGACATTGAGTTTGAGCTTCATCTTTCCTTTCTTCCAGCCCTGAGCACCCACTCTGAGAATTTCACAATCTATACCTTCACCAAACCATTCTTCATATGACCAATTTTTTTGGGGATGATTGCAAGGTACATCGATATTTAGGTTCTGTTTTCTTAATAAATCATCAAGTGTTTCTCCTAACTTCCACTCAGACAAAAGTTTATTTACTGTTTTTTTGAGTTTTTCCATTTTAAGCATTGTCAGGCCGAAAGATACAGCATCATTACTGTTGCAGTTGTGGAAATTAACTTTATCTTTCATATTCTTGTTGTCCTCGCGTAAGTCCTATTTAATCTACTCTTTCTAATTCCAAAGCTACCATCAAGCAGTGATTAATGTGGTTTATGCCCTCATTTGAAAGGGAACCCAGTTTCCGGGTAATCATTGACTTGTTGAGGGTAAAAATGGACTCGCACCTAACTACAGACTCAACTCTAATACCAGCTACTACAATTTCATCTCCTGTTATCAAATATTGAGCTGCAGTCAAAGGGCGAGTTGTCTTAGAAGTACAAGGTACAACCATCACGTCGTCAAGAATTTGGTTGAGATTATCTGCCGAAATTATCACAGCCGGACGCAGTTTAAACTGTGTTAGCTGAGTAGAAGGCATTGGCACTTGAGCCAACACTACATCACCGCGCCGTAAGTTCATCGGCAAATATTTCGTCATAAATGTCATTTTCCGCACTCAGCCAATCTTGATAAGCTTGGGATACAAGCATTGGTTGAACAGATTCTTCCCCACTTTTCAAGAACAGCGCTAGGTTGAGAAGTGTTGCTAACTTATCATCTGGAAGTTGCTCTATTATTGTTAAAAGTTTTTGGCGAATGTTCATAGGATTAAAGTCGCTCTTTGTTGGCTATTATAACACAATAAACACAATCAAGAGAGCAGGTGAATCAAATTCGCCAAAATTGCAATCATTCACCATCTACCGAAACGCTATCATTTTGTCCAATTACAGGCAACAAATGCTCGTGCAACTTCATCGCCTGCAAACAACTATTAATCCCAGAAACTGCCCGATCGTACTCTTGAATCTTCTGCTCATTCTCAGCTTGCCGCCGCAGATTCCCAGCAATTTTTTCCTCCGCCTCCTGTGCCAAAGTTTGCTCCAAATAATCGCGGGCTTGACTGTATTTCTGCAAAATATCATCAGCTTGCTTTTGGGCCAGGGGCAACAAATGCTCTTTCAGGGTTTGGTTGACAGTTTGGCGGAAAGTTTGCCGAATAGTTCTAGATACTTTTGGCTCAAAATCTAGCCGCAATAATTGCCGAATTGCTGGTTGGGCGTCCACCATGTTTTCGCAGTCGAAACCTTGAGAAGTTTGCTGCAATGTTTCCCGGAATTGATAAATTGAAAATGTGCCTTCGTCGTAAAAACGGGGACTTTCTCGCACGTAGCGATCGCACTCAACGCCCGCCGCATTTACCAAAGCATCAGAAACCCGCTTTGATAACTCCTCCAACTGCTGTTCAATTCCCCCGTCGTTCCCTAACAACCGATAGAGTAATCGATAGTATTCCGACTTGCGAACGCTATCTTTCAAATACTGGAAATAATTATCAACCAGCGACTTAGTAGCCTCTACTAAAATATCTTCCAACTGATTCGCTAAATAATAAAGTGCTTCAACTAAAACAGCAATTAAAGGTGCTGTGGCATTGCGGGGATGATTCCGCAAAGTGCGTCCGTAAGCCGCCTCAACAGAAAATCCGTCTAACAATTCATCCAAGCGCCGGATCATCCGAGATTGCAGTTGCCGAAAGTCTATATCGAAAATATCGCATCTGTTCATAATCATTTCATTAACTTCTTCGGCGATATGTTCCCGAAAATCCTGTCCGACTTGCTGCAATTCTTGATTTAGTCGCAAAAGTTCTTGTGCTTTCATCGCTTCAATTTCGCGGGGCTGGCTGTCCAAATTCCGCTGAATTGTTTGGTAATGTTTCCGCAGTTGAATGCACAAGTCTTCTAAGTCGTCAGCTAAATTTTTGAACAGTTGCGGGCGTTTTTCTTCTGTGAGGTAGCGGGTGATGGCTGTGCGAAAATCTTCGATCCCGCTATCTTGAATTAATTGACCAATTAATGGTTGTCCTTGCTCTGCAAGAATCCGCACGTAGTTTTCATTGGGTGTTTCGTAGCTGTTAACTGAAATGCGAAATCTGCTCGGAGATAGCTTGCCGGAATTCGCACAGTAGCGATTAAATTCACTAACAAATTGCGGAGTCTCTTCACTATTACCGAGCAATTCTGAATCTAATTTATCATCTCCAGAAACTCGCCCTTGGCTGGTGGCAAAGATTGTATTTAAACCGAAGCGATCGCGCCCTGTTGTCCCTCGAATCAAACTCCCGTAAAATCCCAACAATCCGCTAGTTTTGTAAACTCTGGCAGTATCGCGAAAGTCGGAATTAATCAGATTTTCTAAGCGCTGTCGCAGTTGAGTGTTGTACCAGGTATCGTCGATGCGGTTGAAAATGTAAAAAAGCCGATCGCGAATTCCCGGATTTCCCCGTGTTTTTTCCATCAACTCGGTTTCTTCCGTCGTCATTTCCCCAGACGAAGCGGCTTTCAAAACGCAGACAACCGCCGAAGTATCGGGACTTTCAATCTTATCATAAGTCAATTCTGCATCCCGCTGCACCGGCGCATCAATTCCCGGCGTATCGATAATAATATTGCCATCTTCCAGCAAGGGATGATAACAGTAATATTCTACTCGCTTGAGTACAGCACTGTTGCTACCGCGACGGGCATAACTAGCAGCTTCTTTGAGATTGGAAAAGTTAAACTGTTCCATCGAGTAGGTAGCGTTTTCTACACTTTGGATGCGATCGCGATTTGCCTTAAAACCTTCTAACAGCAGCATCAAAGCCTTAGCTTGTTTGGCTATCTCCGATTTATTCTCGCCGCCTTCCGTCTCAATAATTATGTTACATCCCTGAGACAACAGGGACACTACATCTGTTTGATTAATATTAAGTTCAGTAGGTAAACCTAGCTGATCGCAAAGTACAGAAGCTTGCTGGCTAATTTCAACTTCGCTCAAAAAAGTGAGAACAACGCGCTCTTTTTCGGGCTCAGCAAAGGCGATATAACATTCAGTACCTGTCGCGTGTCCTTCTGCACTGTAGAGCAATTCACGCTCCAGCAAAGCATTAATCAGCATCGATTTTCCGGCACTGAAAGCACCTGCAAATACAATCTCAAATTGGGGAGAAATTGCCTTTTTCAGAGAAGCTTGTACCGCCGTGATATCTTGTTGTCGCAAAGACGATTCCTGACGCAGCAGTTGCAGTAAAGAGTCAACTTGCTCTTGCAGATTGTTGCATTGAGGGGGCATTTGAGTCATCGCGGCAGACTGCTCCTGATTGTGGGAAAATTACCTTATTGTTAATTCTCTGCTAGTTCAGGAATAATCACAACAGTAATTTTACTTATGCGATCCAGGATTGCTGAAAGTGCGATCGGCTATTCTGGCGATCAATCATATCGTTTACGGTTGTTTCGGAATGATTAAACCGCAGAGGCCGCAGAGGGCGCTGAGGAAGAGAAGAGAGAGATGAATAATTGCTATACCCACGGATTTGATATCATCTATTTACAGCCAAGTGGCTAAATCTGATATATCAGTAAAATTTAGCTAAGCATCTCCTAATTTTTCGCACAAAATTAGTAGTAAAGTGCGCATTATTGCGCCCCTAAAAAATTCAACCTCCCCATTGCGTACCCTACACTAAACCGATAAATCCTGACGCGGTTTAAAAGACTCAACCTGCCGCAACTTTTCGTATAATTCCCGTTCCTCCTCACTAATTTCTTTGGGAATTAACACCTGAATTTCTACCAATTGATCGCCCCGATCGCCATTTCCCGTCGGATAACCCTTGTTCGCCAGCCGCAACCGCTTTCCAGACGTTACTCCAGGCGGCAATTTCATCTTTACCAGGCCGTCCAGCGTCGGCACTTCAATATCTCCCCCCAACACCGCTTCGCTGGGAGTCAGCGGCAATTCGCAGCAAATATCCGACATTTCCAATCGAAAAAATGGATGGGGAGAAACTGTGATTTTCAAATATAAATCCCCGCCGCCCATACCTTGATTTCGCAAGCGAATCCGCTGGCCCGATACCATCGCCGGAGGCATATTTACCTCGATCGATCGCCCATCTTCCAGACGAATTCGCTCAGTACCGCCCGAATAAGCCCTTTCCAAAGGCAGAGTTAGCCTGGCCTCAATGTCTCTTCTGGGTTCGCGATCGACTGTTTCCCGTCGCATTTCGCGATCGACTGCTTCCCGTCGCATTTCGCGATCGTCCACATCCCTTCTGGTTTCGCGATCGACTGTTTCCCTTCTGGTGTCGCGATCGAATGTTTCCCTTCTGCTGTCGCGATCGACTGTTTCCCTTCTGGTGTCGCGATCGTCCAACTCCCTTCTATCTTCGCGAGAATTAGCTACATAACTCGTTTTCTTAGAAGCCGTACTCCACGGTTCATAAGAAGCTGATCGCGGTGCATCATTCGCCGTCGCCATCCTCACTTCCCGGCGCCTTCCAAGCACTTGATCCAAAAATTTATTAAAATCAGAGTAATCGCTAAAATCGACCTCTTCGGCCGGTTTTTTGCGGGTAGCTTTACCGTTTCCCCAAGTTTTGAAATTGGGAAGTCGCACCCCTTGCTTGCCTTGAAATCCCTTTTGTTTCCAGAATTTACTAAACTGATCGTATTGAGCTCGCTTGTCAAGATCGGAAAGAATATCATAAGCTTCATTAATATCCTTAAACCTATCTTCAGCAGATTTATCCCCCGGATTTACGTCAGGGTGCAACTGTCTGGCCAGCCGTCGATAGGCTTTCTTAATCTCATCAGCCGTGGCATCTTTGGGCACTCCCAAAATTAGATAGTAATTGCGAAAATTCTGCATAGTTAGTCATTAGTCATTAGTTATTAGTCATTAGTTATTAATTATTAGTCATTAGTCATCAGTCATCGTGCTTCCCTGCTTCAAACGAGGGACTAATGACTAGGGACTAATGACTAACCACTAATTAGAGCCAATCGTCGTCATCATCCCAATCGTCACTTTGATTTTGATAAGGGCGACTTGGGCGATTAGCACTGCTTCTACGATCGCCCATACGATCGCCCATACGATCATATGAACGATCGCCCGTGCGATCTCCCATGCGATCGTTCATGCGATCGGGAATTGGATCGACAGTCGATCGCCGATAAGGTTTAGCATTGGTATAATAGCTGCTGTCATCGCTGCGCCGCTTGGTACCGTCGCCCGTAAAAGTCCGCTTCACAGACTCAAAGAAATCATCATCATCGTCATCATCAGCAAAAGCTGAAACTTCCCGGCTCAAATCGTAAAGAGCATCTTGCAAATCCGAACCAACTTGGTCAACTCCTCGCTCGTCGTTGCGTTCCAAACTGTCTCGCAATTCCCGAATTAAAGTTTCAATGCGCTGGCGGCTTCTTTGAGCAAACTGCATTCCGCGATCGAGCGCTACCTCTCGCAACTGCCGCTCCGCTTGATAAGCTAAAGCTTCAGAGCGATTGCGTTTTTCTACCTTTTCCCGCTGCAACTTATCAGCTTGAGCAAACTGTTCCGCATCGCGAATCATTTGATTCACTTCCTGCTGAGTCAGCGTCGAAGCACCTTGCACAGTAATGCTTTGTTCCCTGCCGGTAGTTTTGTCCAAAGCAGTCACCAACAGCATCCCGTTAGCATCAATATCAAAAGCTACTTGCACCTGCGGAATCCCTCGCGGTGCCGGCGGAATTCCAGTTAGTTTAAACCGTCCCAAAGACTTATTATCCCGGCCTAATTCCCGTTCTCCTTGGATTACGTGAATTTCTACCACAGTTTGGTTGTTTTCAGCAGTCGAAAAAATGTCCGATCGCCTGACGGGAATAGTAGTATTGCGAGGAATCAGTTTTTTCATCACCCCGCCGATAGTTTCCAAACCCAGCGACAGCGGTGTCACGTCCAACAGCAGCACATCGCGGACATCGCCACCCAAAATCCCCGCTTGAATTGCCGCACCCACCGCCACAACTTCATCCGGATTGACATTTTGATTCGGTTCTCGATCGATCAAACTGCGAACAACTTCCTGAACCAAAGGAATGCGAGTCGAACCGCCGACTAGCACAACTTCATCAATGCGAGAAGGACTCAAATTTGCATCAGCCAAAGCTTGTTTCACCGGACGCCGCAACCGCTGCACCAAATCTGTGCACAGCCCCTCAAATTGACCGCGAGTTAGTCGCGTTTCCAAATGCAAAGGCCCATCTTCATTCGCATCGATAAACGGCAAATTAATCTCCGTGACACCGACTCCCGACAGCTCAATCTTGGATTTTTCTGCCGCTTCGATCAATCGCTGCAAAGCTTGGCGGTTGCGTCGCAAATCGATTCCTTCTTTTTCTAAGAATTGATCTGCCAACCAATCAACAATTTTGGAGTCAAAATCATTGCCGCCCAATTGAGTATCGCCGCTAGTTGCTTTAACTTCAAATACTCCGTCTCCCACGTCTAAGATAGATACATCAAAAGTACCGCCGCCCAAATCAAACACTAAAATAGTTTGACTTTCTCGCCTATCCAAACCGTAAGCCAAAGAAGCCGCTGTCGGCTCATTTAAAATCCGCTTGACTTCAAGTCCGGCAATTCGTCCTGCATCCCGCGTCGCCTGTCGCTGCGAGTCGTTGAAATAAGCCGGAACAGTAATTACAGCCCCCGTCACCTCTTGTCCCAGATAGCGGCTGGCTTCATCGGCCAGTTTCCGCAACACCATCGCCGAAATTTCCTCTGGGGCAAAATCTTTTTTCAGGCGGGGACACTTGACTTTGATGTTCCCGTTTTCGTCGCGGCGAGTTGTGTAAGGGACGCGCTTCGATTCTGGAGTCAGTTCGGTATATTTGCGTCCGATGTACCGCTTGACGGCGTAAAACGTGTTTTGCGGGTTGAGAACAGTTTGGCGTCTGGCCATCTGTCCGACAAGGCGTTCTCCTTCCTTGGTGAAAGCAACCACCGAGGGAGTTGTGCGCATCCCTTCTGCGTTGGCAATCACAACCGGTTTGCCGCCTTCCATGACGGCTACTACTGAGTTTGTCGTTCCGAGGTCAATGCCAACTACTTTTCCCATACGTCCATTGTCTCCTGTGGCGTTGTGTGTAGCTTTTTCAATATCAGCGTTAAGTATGATTGCATTTATTGTACCGCGTCGAGAAGCGGGGGCTGCGGGGGGATTGCCTCACCTGCGGCTGAGCCTGGGGTGCGATCGCTCCGTTGGTGGATTGGCGATCGCCTTTAGGAGTAGGATTGTCAACTTGGGAAAGCCGTGTATGTCCTTCTTTTGAAAGCAAAAAAAATTTGATAATTGATTAACTACTGCGTTTTGCTAAACTAAAAGCAGCTAGCAGGATTGTTGAGAAAACAGGAACATAAAAATATGACTGTCAACTCTGTTCAGAATTCAGAATCCTCTCAAGAACACTCGATCGTTGACGTGCAGCAGACAAGCTGCTGCATTGTCGGAGGTGGGCCGGCGGGTGCTGTTTTAGCATTACTTTTAGCGCGGCAAAACATTCCAGTCATGCTGCTAGAAGTACACAAAGATTTTGATCGAGAATTTCGCGGCGATACGCTGCATCCGTCAGTAATGGAAATTATGGAGCAATTGGGTTTAGCAGAAAAATTGCTGGAATTGCCCCATACAAAAATGCGCCGCCTCACCATCCAAGCTTCTGGAAATACCGCCACACTCGTAGATTTGTCCTGTCTCAAAACCAAGTATCCTTACATCACTATCCTTCCGCAAGTCAAGTTTCTCGAATTCATCACTGCCGAAGCGCAGCGCTACCCCAGTTTTCAGCTAGTAATGGGAGCTAATGCACAAGAAACGATCGTAGAAAATGGGGTTGTGTGCGGAATTCGATACCGGGGACGCGGGGGATGGCATGAAGTGCGATCGACCCTCACAGTCGGTGCAGACGGTCGCTTTTCCCGCCTTCGCCAATTAGCAGGTTTTGAACCGATTAAAACTTCCCCGCCGATGGATGTCCTTTGGTTTCGTTTGCCGCGCAGTCCCCATGATGTCAAAGATTCCGGCGTGGGAGGTCGAGCTGTTGGAGGTCATTTATTAGTCACGATCGACCGCTTGGATTATTGGCAACTCGGTTACATTATTCTGAAAGGCAGCTATCAGAAATTACGCGACTCAGGAATAGCAGCTTTGCAAAAATCTGTTGCTGAATTAGCACCAGATTTTGCAGATAGGGTCGAGCAACTGAAAGATTGGTCGCAAATTTCTTTTCTGTCCGTTGAATCCAGTCGCCTTCCCCGCTGGTATCGTCCCGGTTTGCTCTTAATTGGGGATGCCGCTCACGTCATGTCGCCCGTAGGCGGTGTGGGAATTAACTATGCGATTCAAGATGCTGTCGTGGCGGCTAATGTACTCAGCAACCCCCTGAAAAACGATCGCGTGCATCTGTGGGATTTGGCAGAAGTGCAGCGGCAGCGGGAGTTGCCCACGCGGGTAATTCAAGCATTTCAGTCCTTGATGCAGGAGCGAATTATTAAGGGGGCATTAGATAGCGATCGACCGTTTACACCGCCAGCTTTGTTGCAGTTACCAATTTTGCGAAATATTCCAGCGCGATTAATTGGTTTTGGATTAACTCGGGTTCGGGTGCGAAATTAATCAGATACCACACACACTTAAAGAAGCCGGAGTTATGCAAAGTATTAAAGTACGATCGCGCGTCGGTTCGGACGGGATGCTGCATTTGCAAGTCCCGGTTGGGATTACAGATACAGATTTGGAAGTTATTGTAGTTTTCCAGCGCATATCACCCGCAAATGAAGCTAAAACACCGGAAGATTTAGGCTGGTCTCCCGGTTTTTTTGAGATAACTTGCGGGTGCTTTCAGGATGAACCTTTAGTGCGGGGAGAACAAGGGGAATTTGAAAAACGGGAGGAATTGCTGTGATTTCTTTGCTGTGATTTCTTTGCTGGATAACAAGACCTGTAAATGACTTACTTGCTGTATGCAGGTGTCGATGGATTGTAGAGGACAGCGATGATTGAACAACTTACTCCAGAACAAGAAGATTTAATGCTAGTTTATCATGAAAAGTGGTGCGAAATCATGTACTCCACTGAGCCGATCGATCGCGAAAAAGCATCAGAGGCAGTTAAACAAGCTTACCTCGCAATTGACGAAAAAGAACCCGAAATTATTTTTTGCGGTAGCCCCTACGAAGCCGCTAATCTTCTTATGAGCTGCGAATCACTTACTCAGCTATATGAAAAATTCGGAGCCAACCTTTTTGAGAAATTTGCAGAGCAACTGTACAACGAGACTTGGGAAAATATAAGCGAACAGCTTTCAGATGAGTTGTCGGGCACGTTTTACCCGCAAGCATGGAATAGATTTTCTGATATTTTTCAGGAACTATTGGAAGCAAGCCTTGGTGAGGAAGAATTTTTTCATGACGAAAATTATGAGCCTCTAGATTCTATAGTATGGGCAGAATTTGCGGCAGATTGTGACTTCTGCTTCTCCGTCTTAAAGTGCAAATACAACCCCAGAAAGTGGCAAGCGCTTAAGTCTTTGACAACTCAATGCGGCTGGATTTTTACCTATGAAAAAGTTTGTATTGTGTGCGATCGCCCTCGCATTCTCTCCTTCGACAGCCAACACCGCCTCCACGCCGAAGGAGGGCCCGCCATTCAATTTGCCGATGGATACAGCATCTATTCCTATCACGGCGTCACCCTACCCGAAAAATACGGAAAAATCCACCCCAATGAGTGGCAACCCCAATGGCTGTTAGAGGAAGAAAACGCCGAACTCAAGCGAGTGCTAATTCAAGGAATTGGTTACGATCGCATAGCCCGCGAATTAGCAGCCGTTGAATTAAATACTTGGCAAGAATACACCTTATTAAAAATTGATACAAACGTTGACGTAGAGCCAATTTATATGTTAAAAATGATTTGTCCCAGCACCGGATTTATTCACGCTTTGCGAGTGCCACCCGATATTAACTCAGCGAGAGAAGCGATTAAATGGGTGAATTGGGGAGTCGATTGTGAAGAATTTTCAGTACAGACCTGAATGGCATTACAGTTTTATAAACAAAAGTGCTGAACTTATTTTGTTAAAGTCAGAACTTACGCATAAGTACCAAAAAAACCGGGTTTTTGGCCGTTTTTGCGGGTTGTAACGCGTCTTCTGGGCAAAAAAACCGGTTTCTGACTACCCGTGCGTCCAGGACTGAAAGTGTGAAATATATCACATACAATCGATAATAAAAGCTCGATCGCCCTTGCTCTCAAAAAGCCTCTCTTCCCTATAAAACTATGAAATTTACCCTAGATGTAGAAAACAACCCTACAGGCTGGCCAGACCACACTCAGCTACCCGAATCCGATGGTAGTTTTGTGAAAAATTTTCAAGAACATCCTCAAAGCATTCTGTTAACCGATTCAATTACTCCCGTCTTCCAAAGCATTCATCCAGATGGTAACTATTGTATCGGTCAAGACAGCGGCATTTATTGGCGATTAACTGAGTCGCTAGAACGGGGTGCAGAAGCGCCAGACTGGTTTTATGTGCCTAATGTTCCGCCAACTATTGACGGTCAATTGCGCCGTTCTTATGTGATGTGGCAAGAATTTGTAGCACCGTTAATTGTATTAGAATTTGTATCGGGCAATGGTGCAGAAGAACGGGACAGAACGCCTTTGTTTCGTTCCGGTCAACAGGAAACTAAGCCAGGGGGAACGCATCTTATTGAACACTGTTCATCAGTGGTGAGGATATTGTGATATAAATTCAGCATTCTTAGAAGC
>NZ_JAUBPO010000158.1:0-10873 GCF_036700785.1 Microcoleus sp. S28C3
TTTTTAGCTGGCATTTTTGTAGAGATTGACTAAACTCATTTTTTATTATACCCTATTTAAAGGCACAACAGCTTATTAGTTAGACTCATATAAATAAATGAAGGTATCAAGCTATGAGAACTGTCAAAACTGCTATCTCATTGCCAGCATCTTTATTTGAACAAGCCGAAACATTAGCTGGCGAAATGCAAATTTCGCAGAGTTTTTCGATCGAAATAGCGCTTGAAGAATTTATCCGCCGCCGCGAAAATCAACAACTGTTAGAAAAAATTAATGCTGCTTGCGAAACACCTCTCTCTGAATAAGAACAAGTTTTGCTTCGCAAGATGAGTCGCTCTCATCGCAAGATGGTGGAAGGCGAATGGTAATCAATATTTTCCAAGTTGCAAAACAGCAGCTTTTATTGCTTCTATCTGCGACTCTGCAACTTCAACCGTAATTGCTTCGACATTGAAACCCTCTAAGCTATAACCATCTTCTTCACCTTCAGGCATCTGGATAGTGTTCGACATAGTTGCTGTAGCACCTTTTTTTAGACCGTACTTAGGGATGTCTTCTCGCAATGCTACCTGTTAAAACAGTTTAAATTTCATGGGGGCTTAACCTCTTGTCAGCGATTGGTAATATCAAATCCGGTGGCATCGGAATTAATATTATCCACAGTCAGGAAACGGCAGTGCCGCTTCCCTACAATTAATCGGGCGATAGTTACATCGGGTGCGATCACTCCGGGCGTTCCGCCCCGCAAGCTACGATTATTTTAGGGTAGGGAAACGGCATTGCCGTGTCCTCCCTTACTTAAGTCCCTTCACTCAGCCTGCGCAAATTCAAAATATCGCTCATCTTTTTAATTTGCATACAAGTCCGCTCAAACTGTTCCTTATCCTCAATATCCATGCACAAGTCAATTAATGCGGGCAAACCGGGATAGGTTTTTACTTGAGCGCTGCGGACGTTTACTTTGTTGTCCTTCAAATGCGACAATACGTCGTTTAGAACCCCGACTCGATCGAGCGCCTCAATTTGAATGTTAACTGCATAAGTATTCGGACGGCTACCATTGCGCTCGCTAGAATTCCAACTCACAGGAACTAACCGATCCCCAGGTACGCTCTCAACATTTGAACACCCTTGCCGGTGAATCGAAATTCCGCGAGTGCGAGTCACAACTCCAATAATTGCTTCCCCGGGAATCGGACAACAACAGCCGGATAAATGGTAGAGCAATCCCTCTACACCTGCGATCGGCGATTTGCTCGGAGACGAACTCGGTACTGGTTTCGGTGTCGTCGATGCAGGTATTAGCTGGGGCAATTCCTGTCCTCCTCCGGGAGCAGCTTCAATTTTTTGCTGCACTTTTACTAAATCTCGCAGTCGATTTACTACGAGATTTAGGGTGACTTCGCCATAGCCCAAACCCGCGATTAAATCTTCGACACTGTGGTAGTTGCAGCGCTGAGCCACAGACTGCATGGGTTCAGATTTCAGCAAAGATTCCAAACCGTTTTTACCTAATTCTTTTTCCAGCAATTCGCGCCCGCGAGCGAGGTTTTCATCTCGGTGCGATCGCTTCAACCACTGACGAATTCGGTTTTTTGCTCCGTTTGTCTTGACAAAATTCAGCCAGTCGGAACTCGGATGACCATTTTTTTGGGTCAAGATTTCTACAATATCGCCGTTCTTTAAAACCTTGTCTAGTGTTACCATTCGCCCGTTGACTCTGGCACCGGTGCAGCGATTGCCAATTTCTGTGTGAATGCGGTAAGCAAAATCTACGGGAGTTGACCCGCTATTGAGAGCAATCACGTCTCCGTTAGGAGTAAAAACGTAAATATCTTCGTCGAATAAGTTGTCCTTAATGCTTTGTAAATATTCCTGATCGTCTTTGAGGTCGCTTTGCCATTCTAGGAGTTGCCGCAGCCAAGTAAATTTTTCGTCGTCGCCGGTGACTGTTGTGTTAGAACCGCCAGTTTCTTTGTATTTCCAGTGCGCGGCAATGCCGTATTCTGCAATGTGGTGCATTGCTACGGTGCGAATTTGCACTTCGATGGGGCGGCCGCTGGTTCCGATTACTCCGGTGTGCAAAGATTGATAGCGATTCGCTTTTGGTAAACCGATATAATCTTTAAATCGGCCGGGAATCGGGCGGAAAGAATCGTGGACGATCGCCAAAGCCCGATAACAGTCATCATTGCTTTCTACTATGATCCGCACCGCCGCAATATCGTACACTTGCTTAAACCCTTTTTGGCGGCGCTGCATCTTCCCATAAATCCCGTACAAATGTTTGGGACGACCGCTGACTTCGTAGCATTTAATGCCTAAATTGTCAAGTCTTTCTCGCAAACTATCTGTGACTTCTGCGAGTTGAGTTTCTCGATCGGCCCGCTTCTCGGCCACCAATTCCTGAATTTCGCGGTAAGCTTCCGGTTCTAGGTATTTAAACGCTAAATCTTCCAATTCCCACTTAAAGCGCCCGATACCCAAACGGTTCGCCAGGGGAGCAAAAATTTCTCGGGTTTCTAGGGCAATAGTGCGCTGCTTTTCTTCGGACAAATGCTCCAAAGTCCTCATGTTGTGCAGCCTGTCTGCCAGTTTGACAACAATGACGCGAATATCTTTAGCCATTGCTAGGAACATTCGGCGGAAATTTTCAGCAAGGCGCTCTGTTTTGCTGGAAAAGTTAAACTTAGAAAGCTTGGTGACACCTTCAACCAACTGTCGCACTTCCGCGCCGAACCGCTGTTCTATTTCTTCGAGAGTAATATCTGTATCTTCAACAATGTCGTGGAGGAAGCCGGCGGCAATCATGACGTTGTTGCCGCCCATATACCGGAGTATTCCAGCGACAGCTACCGGATGGCAAATGTAAGGTTCTCCAGATTTGCGGTACTGTCCTTCGTGCAAGTCGCGGGCAAATTCAAAAGCCCGACAAATTAAGCTGTTGTCAGTCGAGCAATTCGGGTTAGGGCTCCCATCAGGCTGCGATGGAGCATTCAGGCATTCTTGCAGCCAATCGGGAACTACAGCAGGATCGATCGAAGGAGAGGGAGTCAGAGTGTTCGCGTTCATGGGGTACACCTTTAAAACTTAGAAATACAAATGGTTAAAAGCCGGTTTGCGGTTGAATTGCCGAAATTATGTGTTTAGTTATACTAAACTACTTGAAGACCACAATTGGCAATTCAAAAAAATAGTCGATTTTTGTGTTAACTATACCTATCTAATTCCGAGTCGCCCCCCCTCTCCGGTACGAAAATATAGTGACACCACTGCCACCGCCGCAGTCTGTCGATCGGGTAAAATAAGCATATTTTGGCGGTAGCAGTTGAGGTAGCGGGCGATCGGCATTCACAGGCAACGCTAAACTAAAAGCATGAGCCAGAAGGGTTTATTCAGGGCACTCTATCAGAAAAAGTTCTCAAAAAACAGGGAATTGCTGCAAAAACGCACGGCTTCCCTTAATACGAGCAAACCTTAAGCAAGAATCTACTTTGATTATAAATACAAATTTGTTTACAAAATCATGATATTGTCCGAAGACCGCCGCCAGTGCTACCAAGAATTACAGCAAGCACTAGAACAACTACAAAGAACTGCTGCACAGGATAATCTGGATCGGGCAGCGCTGGCGATCGAATACAGAAAAGTGCAACAATTTTTCGGAAACCAAATTATGAGAGCCGAAAGCGATGAGTTAGACGCCTCAGACACACCCCCAGAGCAGTCCTATTTGACTGAAATTCACAAGCAACTGCGGTTATTGGGGACAGATGTCACGTTTTTGCAAGCGTCGCGCCAGCCAGCGACAGCAAAGGCGAGGCAAACTGCGGCGATCGCGCGGCTCAACACGCTAATTGGCTACTGCGGCGCGCTGCTGCAAAAAAATTCTGGTTCTTCAGGGCCCGCCCAGATACAGAATTAATAATTGAATTAACAGGGAATTGAGAAGGCAAGGAGAAATAAAGCGGTGGAATGTCCAAAATGTAAACATCCCAACTTAGAAGGCGGCACCTTAGCCGGCAGTATGTCGGTGCAGTGGTGTCCGAACTGTTACGGTATCTGGATTCCAGGCAGAGAATACGAAGCTTGGCAGAAAGAGCAGAGCCAGTGGTACAACAAATCCCAGAAGCCAGAGGCGACAGGCACTCTCGGCATAGAATTCACGCCGTCTCCCTACGACAGCAAAGCAGCGCTGTGTCCCGAAGACGGTCACTATCTGTCGCGGGCGAAAGTTCCCTTCAGCAGAGTGCCCTTTTACATAGAGCGCTGTATGTTGTGCGGGGGCATTTGGTGCGATAACGGCGAGTGGGACATTCTCGAAAGTCTGGGATTCCACACCGAGATTGACAAGATGTTTTCTCCCAATTGGCAAGCTAAGGCCCGGGTGCAAGAACTCGCCTCTCGGGAACGTCAAGTGCTTACTGAGAAGCTGGGGCCGGATATCGCCGGATATGTGTTGGAACTCGCGGAAGTTTTAGCAGACCATCCTCACGCAGATTGTGCTGCTACTTACATACTGCGGAGAGCTGAGTTGAAGCGAAGGGAAATTTAGTCAGTTGGCTGTTGACAGTTGACTGTTGACGGTTGACTGTTGACTGTTGTTAGTAAGCGGTTGGTCGGTTAATGATGTAGTGATAAAATCTTTGTTTGTAGCAATTTATATTGGTATTTACAAACAGCATATCGGTTTCTTGCCAATAACTAATAAGTCCTGAACAATACTAATAACTAACAACTAACCGCCAGTATATTGATAAATAATAAATAACAACAGTCAACAGTCAACAGTCAACAGTTAACAGTCAACAGACAACAGACAACAGACAACAGACAACAGACTAAGGACTAATGACTAATGACTAATGACTCTTCTCTATTTTCCGTTGACAATCTGCGAGTAGCTTATCCTCAGCGGCGGGGCCAATCCGGTTGGGCCGTTGACGGCGTTTCCCTGACGCTGAAACCCGGGGAAAAGCTCGGATTAGTTGGGGAGTCTGGGTGCGGTAAGTCAACTTTGGGAAGGGCTGCAATGCGGTTGCTGCCGGATTCAACGCTGATTGAGGGGCGAGTTAGTTTTGCTGGAGAGTCGGTGTTTGACATGAATGCTTCGCGGCTGAGACGGTTTCGGGGCGAAGCTGTGGCATTGATTTTTCAAGATCCGATGACTCGTCTCGATCCTTTGATGACTGTAGGAGAACACTGCATCGAGACTTTGCAAGCTCACATACCGAATTTGGATCGCAAGCAAGCTAAGAAACGGGCGATCGACATTTTGGAAGCTGTGAAAATTCCGGCGTCTCGCTGGTCGCAATTTCCCCACGAATTTAGCGGCGGAATGCGGCAAAGAGTAGCAATTGCTTTGGCTCTTTTGCTCGATCCTAAATTAATTGTGGCGGACGAACCGACTACAAGTTTGGACGTAACTGTCGCCGCCCAGATTTTGCAAGAATTAACCAGACTTTGCGCGGAACGGGGAACGGCTATTTTGTTGATTTCTCACGATTTGGCGATGGTGGCTGAGTATTGCGATCGCATTGCGGTGATGTACGGCGGCAAAGTCGTAGAAACAGGGCCGGTGAAAAACGTTTTTGAACAGCCGCAGCACGAATATACTCGATCGCTCCTCAAAGCAGCTTTGCACATTCAAGCTGATTCGGACAAAGGGTTAGCATTCGAGGAAATCAGGACTGAAGTCGTTACTGCCAACTTAACAAATTCTCCTCTTTTGACAGTGACGGATTTGCAGCAACACTACAATTTAGAAAGCAATTTATTAGATCAGTTATTTGCCCGGAATCGCCAGGTAATTAAAGCAGTAGACGGCGTTAGTTTAGAGCTACAACGGGGAGAAATCCTAGGGCTTGTGGGGGAGTCCGGCTGCGGCAAAAGTACCTTGTCACGCACGATTTTGCAACTAATAACCGCGACTGGCGGCAAAGTTGAATTTCAAGGGATAGATATAACTGCCCTGAACCGCGATGCTGTGAGGCAGCACCGCCGCGAAATGCAAATGATATTTCAAGACCCCCACGCTTGCCTGAACCCGATGATGACTGTCGGGCAGAGTATTGCTGACCCTTTGTTTATTCACAAATTAGCTAATGCGCGCGAAGCTAAAAAAGAAGTAATCCAAATGTTAGAGCGGGTGGGTTTAAGTCCAGGGGAGGATTTCTTTCGTCGCTATCCGGGGGAATTGTCGGGAGGACAACAGCAGCGAGTTTCGATCGCCCGCGCTTTAATTACTCGCCCGCAACTGATAATTTGCGACGAACCTGTGAGTATGCTGGATGCCAGCGTGCAGACTCAAGTTTTAGAGCTGATGTTGGAGTTGAAGCAGGAATTTAATTTGACTTATCTGTTTATTACGCACGATTTGTGGGTGGCGAGATTTTTTTGCGATCGTATTGCGGTAATGAATGCTGGAAAAATTGTTGAAATCGGTAAGACTAGGGATATTTTTACTAATCCGCAGCACCCTTACACTCAGCAATTATTGCAGGCAGCTCCTTTACTGGCTCGAACTAAATAAAAAGGCCTAAAATTGGGGCGAACAGATACTAAAATTGGGGCGAACAGATATCCGCCACTAAAATCACTCACCGGCTTCTAGATGGATTTCGGAAATTTCCGGTTAAATTGGTTAAAGTGAAGGCAGACATTTCAAATCATCCCACCGACACCAAGCACCATATGCCAGAATCTGACCTAGGCAGTTTTGCGGTGGCACCCGAAGCCTCACTCCCGATCGCAGAAGATGAAGACACCGAGATCGATCGTCCGACCGTAACTCGGTCGTCAGCATACAACAACTGGTCTGCCGACGATCCAGTGGGAGCTTTGTTCAAGGAAATGGCTCGGTATCCTCTACTGACAGCAGCCGAAGAAGTAGAGTTGGCGCGCCGCGTTCAAGAATTGGTAGCCCTGGATCAAGTAGAACAGCGTTTGCAGCAGGAATTGGACAGAGTGCCGACAAAAGCTGAACTCGCAGCGGCTTTGGGGATAAGCGAAACTCAACTGCAACAGCTTCGCCACCAGTGTCAGTCGGCGAAACGGAAAATGATCAGCTCGAATTTGCGCTTGGTGGTTTCGATTGCCAAACGCTATCTTAATCGGGGCGTGCCTTTTCTCGATTTAATTCAGGAAGGAGCTTTGGGTTTGAATCGGGCAGCCGAAAAGTTCGATCCGGAGAAGGGTTACAAGTTTTCAACTTATGCCTATTGGTGGATTCGCCAAGGAATTACCCGGACAATTGCCAATCAAGGGCGGACGATTCGCTTGCCTGTTCACATTGTCGAACAGTTAAATAAGCTCAAAAAAGTTTATCGAGAGTTGAAGCGTTCTCTTCAACGAAACCCAACTGAAACTGAACTTGCTAGAGAAATGCAAGTTACTTGCGAACAGCTTCGCTACCTCCAGCAAGTACGTCGGCAATCTTTGTCTCTCAACCACCGCATCGGCTCAGAAGAAAGTTCGGAACTTTTGGATGTTCTCGAAGATAACGCGACGCAATCTCCCGAAGCTCAGATGAATGAGATGATGATGCGCCAAGATATTTTGGAGGTGTTGGACAGTATTTTGACTGAGCGGGAAAAAGAGATTGTTGCTATGCGTTACGGTTTGCTGACCGGCGAACCTTACACTTTAGAAGAGGTCAGCAGTTTGTTCAATTTGTCGCGCGAACGAGTCCGTCAAATTCAAAATAAGGCAATGCGAAAGCTGCGTCGCCCTCAAGTGACGGAACGATTGAAGGGCTGGTTGAAATAAGAAAAAAAATTTGAGTTTGCATTTTGAAAAATCTTAAAATTATTGTGAGGGGCACTACGACACCGCCGTAAATATGCTGGTTCAAGGTGGAAAAGCTTAATTAAAAATTACAAATTAAAAATGTCGGGATGTGGTATTTTTAATTGTTGATTGTCGCGTACTACTTACTTATTTATGTCTTCTGAGGTAATTTTGCGCCCAGCTACCCGCGCCGACGTGCCGGTGCTGTTTGATTTGATTAAAGCTTTAGCTGAGTACGAAAAATTATCTCATGCCGTTACTGGCAATGCCGTTGATTTGGAGCATCATTTGTTTGGCGATCGACCTTTTGTGGAAGCGATTTTAGCCGAGTGCGAAGGTCGAGTTGTGGGCTGGGCGCTGTTTTTTTACAATTATTCTACTTTTTTGACTCAGCCGGGAATTTATTTGGAAGATTTGTTTGTGCTGCCTGAGTTTCGAGGGCGGGGAATTGGCAAGTCTTTGATAGTTTATTTAGCGCAGTTAACAGTAGAAAGGGGCTGCGGACGTTTGGAATGGAGCGTTTTGGATTGGAATGAATTGGCGATCGGATTTTACAAGGGTATCGGTGCTGATGTAATGCCCGACTGGAGGATTTGCCGGGTTGCGGGCGAGTCTTTGGCAACTTTGGCATCGAAACAATTGTAAAAACCCCTCAATAAGACTCGGCGACTGCAATCAATCCTACAAAAACTTTCGTCCCTCTCGCTTGAGACTCAGAAATCAAGGTGTGTACCGCGCACCTTACAACGAATCAGTAGGGTGCCACAAGCACCTTACAACAAATCTGTAGCGCATTAAATCTTGGGTTGCCTAATCCGAGTAGATAATTGGCAAAAATATAGGAAAATTTAAATAACAGTAGATTTTGATTGAGAGAGTAGATCGTGATTATTTGGGTAAACGAGCAAATCGATCCGTCGGGCCTTCTTTATTCTTGTATTGCTTGTTGCGATGAGACTCAAGCGAAGGATTGCCACGAATCTTTTGAGAAGAATTTGACGGCAGAGCAAAAAGAGCAGGGCTGGGTTGCTACCTTGCGCACTGTTAGTTCTTGGGATGAAGTGCCTGTTAATGCTTTGAAATTGAATTAATGAGTGCAAGTCATCAGCAGCTTTAGTCTCCGCCGTATTTCCGTTCGACCGAAACGGCACGAAAACGTTGGGCATCACTTCGGAAAAGGCAAGATAACTCGATCGCACATTTGTCAAATTCAAAAAGGTTTTGTGAATGTGAAGGTAAAAACCTGCAAGCATTTGGGGCTGCGAGTCTGAGAATTTTGCCCTGCAAGGTCCGGGAATTTGGGCGGAAATTTTCGGGCCCGCAGTGCTGCGAACAGGCTAGGACGAAAAAGGATGCAAGTGCGATCCTCTTCGAGGGCTCCGCTAACGAGAATTTGTATTTCTCAAACTAACTTTAGCATTACTATTAATAGATAAAGGCATTTCAAATTGTCAAGTTAAATTTTTATGGTTGAAACCTTATTTCACGCTTATACCCCTCTAGTTATCTGGACGGGCTTGGGACTTCTGCTGTTTCAGTACATCCCAGTTAATTTTCCCAAGCTGCTGAGCTACTTTCTTTTCTGGGTTGGGATACCGCTGCAAATTCTAGTTTTAGCCCGTCAAAGCGATTTTTCGGGTGCTGTGGGATTCACGCCGGCGATCGCCATATTCGTGTTATTTCTGAGTACGAGTTGTGCTTGGCTGACTTGGGTATTATTGCGCAGGCTGAGTGCGGCCCACATGAAAAAGCCCTATTTTCAGGGCAAAAATTCTCTGGTAAATTTATTTTTATTAAATTTTAATTCCCTGAAGCGATCGAGCCAAGGGAGTTTTATCCTAGCTGCGATGTTAGGGAATACGGGCTTTGTCGGATTAGCAATCACCCCCTCTATCATCAGCACCGATAACAACAACTGGGCTGTGCTGTACAGCGTCACTAACAACGTGATCGGAACCTACTGTTTCGGTGTATTTATTGCTAGCTATTTCGGGAATTCCGAGCAAAAAAATCACTGGTGGACTCAGCTCCGGGATGTGCTAACAGTTCCCGCGCTGTGGGCATTTTTAATTGGTTTTTTAACCAGAAATATCCCCCTGCCCCAGACAGTGGAATCGGGATTGCACACGGCAGTTTGGGTGGTAATTGCCAGTGCTTTACTGCTGGTTGGCATCCGGCTGAGGTCTATTAAGAAATGGGAAAGTTTTGAACTGGCGTTAATCCCGTCGCTGTTAAAAGTGGTAATTGTGCCGGTGCTGATCGGATTGGGTGCTAGTTATTTCGGATTGAGCGGCGATCCGAGGTTCGTGTTGGTGTTGATGTCGGGAACGCCCACAGCTCTTTCCGTGCTGATTTTAGCAGAAGTCTACGAGCTCGATCGCGATTTGTTAGCTAGCAGCATCGCCATCTCTTCTGTCGGGTTGCTGTTGATGCTTCCGCTGTGGTTAGCTGGGTTTAGTTGAAGTTGGACGATAGCGTGGGAGTTAGAAACCGGGTTTCTTCACTAAATCGGGCGTGAGAATTCCAAGACGATCGCAGAAACCCGGTTTCTTGAATTTTGGGGCGCGTGGGAGTTAGAAACCGGGTTTCTTCTCAAAATCTCGGTAAGGATGCGTAAATTATCCCAGAAACCGGGTTTCTTGGAGTCTGTGAGAAGTTAGAAACCGGGTGGGTCGCCGTCCTTAAATCCTCAATGAAAATCGACAATCGATGAGCGACGCACCTTACTCTCAGGGTGAGCGTAAACAAACCAAAAACCAATGATTGTTGCAAGAATTTTGATAATTATTATAATATAGAAATAACTTCTAGGAGGTTAGAGGCATGACAAGCATATCCGACGAACAAACAGCTATCATCCGTACAGAAAGAGGACTGACGATCGCAGGTACGCGCATCACTATCTACGACATCATGGACTATGTGACGGCTCAATATCCGCCTAACGGGACTTAAACAAATTTTAAGCCCAAACAAAGCCTAAACTGGCTTTATAAGCGGAGAATACATCCCAATTTTGGTTCAACCATTTCACAAACCTAAAAGATATGGCTGTCCGAAATGCTTCGAGTGCATCACTAAAAGT
>NZ_JAUBPO010000159.1:0-10865 GCF_036700785.1 Microcoleus sp. S28C3
GATAATTTACAACTCCAGATGCGTACTTTTATTTGAATTCGGTTGATTTTTTGATCCTTTCCTTCAGGGCACTACCCAAACAACTAATCCTAGTACCCCACCGCTACCTGCACCTATTCCCCCTCCACGCCCTACAATTCACCTCAGAAACCCGATTTCAAGAAAAAACCAACTTTCGCGGCTACCTCCTCGACAGCTTCCCCGCCGGCGTGAAATACGCCCCCAGCTTGCAACTACTGCAACTCGTAAAAAATCGCATCACCACCAGAAACTCCCCCCCACCCAATCAGCAACAACTATTCGCCCTCCAGAATCCCACCGAAGACTTATTCAACGCCGACATGGAAGTAGAAACCATCAAAACCCGATTCAATCCGCATCAAATTTTACTCAAAAAACAAGCCACAAAAACCGCCCTCAACGAAAACCGAGAAAACCTCTCAAACGCCAACTACCTGCACTTTTCCTGTCACGGCATATTCAACTTTGACAATCCGCTGCTTTCATCCCTAGTCTTAGCCGATTCCCTGGAACCGCAAACCTCACCCCCGCCCCCAGAGTCAAATCAGCCCGATCGAAAACAGCGCTATGTCACCCTACGCAGCGGCAGAAAAGCCATCCCAGAAAAATGCCTCACCCTGCGAGAAATCTTTGCCGAATTGCAGTTACCGCAGTGCAGTCTCGTCACACTTTCCGCCTGCGAAACCGGGTTAACCACCTCAACCGCAATGACGGATGAATACATTGGTTTACCCAGCGGTTTTTTGTATGCGGGTAGCATGAATGTTGTCAGCAGTCTGTGGGCTGTCGATGATTTTACCACAGCAATTTTGATGATTAAATTTTATCAGGAATTGCCGGATGCAGATTCAGTAGCCCTCGCTTTGAATGCGACGCAAAACTGGATGCGCGCAGTCACAAAAAAAGATTTTAGTGGTTGGATGCAACCGTTAGGTTTAGATAAAAAATTGAGTCAAAAAGTCCAGTTGTGGTTAACGTCATTCACACCAGATGAATCACTATTTTCCGAGCCACAATATTGGGCTGCCTTCTGTGCTACTGGATATTAAGAGGAATCGCATCTTGAAATCGCTACTACACAAACGAAGTCTACTCCTAGCGGGCTAAGAGAAAGCATGGCGATTGAAAACAGATTTGGTATAATGTGAAGGCGAGTGCGATCGCCAGAAAAAAAACAAGCCAGAAGTAATTGCCAAATCTGTGAGATGAGTTACAAAACCTAAATTTTTATCAAAGGGGAATTGTCCTGTGGAACCTGAACAAATTATCAATACTTTCCTGAACTGGCTGAACGAAAAACCGAGTATCTTTATCTCTGCATGGCGTGATTTACCTGAATTAGAAACACAAATAGCTGAATCGGCCGATGATGAATTATTCCCGATTGCCATGACTATCAGCAAGTGGTGTGGCAAACACGAACTGGGAAAGACTTTGAGAGATGCTATTGAGGCACAAAACTTTGTTGATAATGTAAGTGATGCACGGCAAGATATCCGTCCCACGAAACCGACTCCAACGACAGGGCGGTCAACAACTAATATCACTAAAATTCTGCGCGACAGCATTCTAACTGCGTACAATCAACAACAAAATCCCAACCAAGCAAATAGTTCGGATACGGATAATGAACCAAAATAGCAAAATCTCTGCTCCCAACGTTCATTTATTTGCCTTTCACCTCTGGGATGCCCTAGGTTTTGACTCAAATTCCCCTGTCAATTCTCAACAGCCAGCCCTAACTTCAAGCTCAAATTCCCCTGTCAATCCCGAACATTTGTGGCAAAAGTGCAACGAGATATTGCAAAATAATCTCAAAGTCGATGCGGAATTAAATTCTAGCAATTTATACAGCGCGAAAACAGCACCTCCGGGATGGCGCGTCAACCTGATTGTTGAAAACTCTGTAAATGACCTGGCTTTTCTGCCTTTCGAGAAGAATATTGAGCATCATAGCCAGCCGATTTTTCTCCAAGGATTTGCTCAACCGCAGCGGATTGATGACAGTTATGCTTTGGGATTTAACATTAGCATTCCCGAAGAAATTGATGGTATTAAAACATCTAATGTCGATGTTAGCATTTTTCAGGAGTTAAATCCAAGTAACTGCTTGCTGCCGAATTCTGTTAACAGTTATTTTGGTCAAACTCTGCTGCTTACAGCTTGGCTGAGTGCGGAACAAAACCAAGAAATGGGTCAAGATGAGCATTTTCTCAAAAGCTTGGCTCAACAGTGTCTGGAAAATTTTATTTCCGGTCAAAACTTGCCGACTTTTTACCGTCAAAGCGAGTTGTTCGGCAGTCCAATTTTGGAATATGGCAATCCGAATCAGCAGGCTTCCTACTGCCACATTCTGATCTTGTTTTTAAACAGTCCGGCAACAGATGAAATCTGGGATGCAGCCAGGTACAGCGATTTTATGGAGCTGTTTTTGTACAGAAATAAAATTCTTCGTGCTTTTTGGGAAAGTCGCGCCTATTACCGCGAAATTCGCGAGGACTATGAAAAAATTGAACTCGATATTGACAATACTTTTAAGTATTTGCAGCGAGATAAAGCTCAGCAGAAGCAATCGAAAGGTGCGGGTTTAAAGAAGGAAGAATTAAAATCTCTGCAAACTCAGATGATTGAGATGCCGCCTCGGGCTGTGAAGTATGCCCGAATGCTGATTGATTTGGAGTTTCGCCAAAATACGATCGCCATTAACGCCCAAAATTACCAGGATAAATTAAATAAAATAAGTGTTGACTTAAAAGCAAGAAACAAGTACAATGATAGTGATATCAATTTAAGTTTTCTCGAAACATTCAGCAAAGAAACTTGCCCGCAGTTTCAAAGGCAGATTCAAGCAGATTTAGGCTATTTCAAACACGGTTCAGGCTTGCTAGACCAAGCAACCGAGGCAATTCGAGCTATTGTGGCGATCGAAGAAGCTTATCGGGATGCCAAACTAGAGGTAACAATTCAAGCTGTCGGTTTTGGTTTGGGAGTAGCCGGAGTAGTGGCTGGCAGTTCTCCTTATTTGATTAAACAAGACCCGCCGAATCAAATGATTGCTTTGCCTTTGCTGAAGGTGGGAATTAATTCTTTTGCCTTCGTATTGTTGATTAGTATCGGTGCCGGGGCTCTAGTTTGGGGTGGGGTTTTGTTACTGGCCAATTGCAAGAATCTACTAGGTAAGTTCAAGAATCTACTAACTAGAAATAAACAGTTGCCGCCGCCATAATCCCGGTTCCGGGCGGGCAATTCACCCGCCACAGAAAAAGATTAGCCTTAATATTGAGGAACAGACGAGTCTACTTCTTGACTCCAAGCAGTAATTCCGCCCTTAACATTAGTCCCCTCAATTCCAGCTTCCTTCAAAATCCCCAAAGCCTTCGCAGAACGCCCGCCCATTTTGCAGTGTGCAATCAAGCGGTGTCCGTTCAACAATTCCTTGACCTTGGCGACACCTTCGCCGTGTTCGATATCCGGCAAAGGAACCAAAACAGACCCAGGAATTTGAGCAATTTGATACTCGTTAGGATTGCGAACATCTAACAATACAAAATCCTTGGCACCGCTGTCGATTAACTCCTTAAGTTCAACGACAGTCATCTCAGAAATTTGCTGTTGTTCTTGCGCTTCCTGCGCTTTAGCTTGAGGAATGCCGCAGAATTGTTCGTAATCGATTAACTTTTCAATTACCGGACGCACTGGATTAGGCCGCAGTTTCAATTGCCGGAACGTCATATCTAAGGCATTGTAAAGCAACAGTCTGCCGCTCAAAGTAGTGCCTTGACCCAAGATAATCTTGATAGCTTCCGTTGCTTGGATAGAACCGACAACTCCGCACAAAACGCCTAAAACGCCGCCTTCTGCACAAGAAGGAACCATGCCAGGAGGCGGGGGTTCCGGGTACAAATCGCGGTAATTCGGCCCGCCTTCGTAGTTGAAAACTGTTGCTTGCCCTTCAAATCGGAAGATGGAACCGTAGACGTTGGGCTTGTTTAAAAGCACGCAAACGTCGTTCATCAAATAGCGAGTCGGGAAGTTGTCCGTGCCGTCGATGATGATATCGTAAGGAGTGGCAATGTCGATCGCATTTTCGGAACTAACGCGAGTTTCGTACAAATCAACTTGACAAAAAGGATTAATCTCTAAAATCCGATTTTTAGCCGACTCAATCTTCGGTTTCCCAACCCAAGAAGTGCCGTGAATTACCTGCCGCTGCAAATTGGAATGGTCAACAATATCAAAGTCTACAATCCCAATGCGGCCTACACCGGCGGCCGCTAAATACAGCAGCAGCGGCGAACCGAGGCCTCCGGTACCGATGCAGAGCACGCTGGCAGCTTTGAGACGCTTCTGCCCTTCCAATCCAACTTCTGGCAGGATCAGGTGGCGAGAGTAGCGTTCGTATTCTTGTTTGTTGAGCTGGATCTCGTCCAGATTAGGATTTAGCATGATATTGTGTGTAGCGCAGATTTTGAATTATATCCTATCTAAATCTTTCGCCTTTTTACGAGTTTGTTATTTTTACTAATTATTTCTTAATCTCAGTCGGTTCCTGTGCGAGAATTTCCTCTGCTTGAAAGTTCCCCTCTCCGTCAAGACTCCAACTGCGGAGGTCTTCCCAACAGCCTTGTCGGACGGACACAATGATGTAAGAGTATTGGGCCCAGGCCAATGTCCGATCGCACTCTGAGGGCACTGCGGGACAATCCGTGTGAGAATGATATATACCGATAATATCCAGAGTGCGATCGCGCCCGTGTTTCATCGCCCGCAACATATCTTCGGGCTTTATAGCATATCTGCGTCTTTCTGTCAATTCTTTTTGTTCCGGCCAATTCTCTTTAGCTTCCGCACTCCAAGCATTTTCAGTGGGCCAAACTTCTACTAAAGTTTTAACACCTGCAGTAACTCGACCGAGCAACAAACCGCAGCATTCTTCAGGATAAGCGCTTTCAGCGTGGGTGCGCATGGATAAAATTTGAGAGTCGGAAAGTGCGATCGGCTGCATAGGATTTTATTGTAGTTTTTTTTGTAAAGTGCGATCGGGCTTTTTTTTAAAGGAATCGCTTCGAGGTGCGTTAGCGAAGCGGCGCGTTAGCGCTAGAACACAAAGAAAGACAAGAGAGGGGAATAGAACTTACCAAAGTAACATAATTAATTACCTGCATTTAGATATCTAAACGTTAGATTTTTCCAATATTTCTCACCCTTCTACTCTGTGTCCTCTGCCCCCTCTGCGGTTGATAAAAAAATGTAGGGTGCGCATTGCGCACCTTACGGATAAACTTAATTCATGCAATCAAGCGGGAGTTTGCTGCAACTCAGGCCGTTCATCTGGAACGATCGCACCTTCGACCGGACACACCTGCAAACAAATACCGCAGTCAATACAGGTATCAAAATCAATCCAAAACCAATCAGTACCCTTGACATTTTTGCCTGGGCCGGGGTGAATGCAAGCAACGGGACAAGCGCCGACGCAATCAGCAATTCCCTCGCAAATATCCGTAACAATAGTGTGTGCCATAGTGTTCTCTCAAAAGATTTTAGTTAGATAGGGAATTAGCAATTAGCAATTGGCAAAACCTTTTCTCAATCAGCAGGATACATAATATCATATCGGGTGATTTTTAACCAATTACCAACTACCAATTACTAATTACCAATTAGCCTAATTTACCGTTTCAATTGTTGGTAATCCTTCGGCATTTACCCAAGCAATTTGAGCAATTCGTCGATCGCGCGCGTATTCCCGGGTCGCCTCCGCATTCTCCCGACTCTCCAAATCTATTTCTACCCGAACTAGGTGAGTAGACTCTCGGAGTTTGCGAGCATAATCAAAGGCCGCCGCCCCAGCTTCAGGAGTTTGAGGCACAACCAACCATTCGCTAGCTGGTGTTTCCGTGGGCAATTGCCCTTCTGTCAGCAAAACTTGGTGCAAATCTTCAATATTCAGACAAAACCCGATGCCAGGGGAATTTTGCCCTTGGGGGTCGAACAGTCCCAACAGTTGGTCGTAGCGTCCTCCTTGTCCTAAAACTCGCTGTCCTGTCTTGCTGCTGCTGACAACTTCAAACACAATTCCAGTGTAGTAGTCAAATGTTTGAATTAAACTCAAATCGAGGTGAATGTGGGATTTGAGATTGGGAATTTTTGACTGGCATTTGTGCAGCAATTCGATCGCAGATTTGAGATTGTTTAACGCCGATTGCTGCGGCAAATCTAAATCCAGCTTGGCAACAATTGGCAACACCTCTTCTGGGCGGCCGCGCAAGTCAAATAACAGCAGAGCTCTTTCTCGCAATTCGGTTGACAGCGGCAAAGTTTCCAAGGCAATTCGATCGAGATTGGCGATCGCCCCCCGAACTTTCTGGCGCACGTTTGGCGGAAACGGTTCTAGCAATGTTGCAGTCAAGCCCGCTTCTCCCAAAACCAAATGCCACTCATCAATTTCCAAGCTCTGCAAGCACTCAGACAGCAGCAGCAGCACTTCCGCATCCGCAACCGCCCCCCCTGCGCCGAGCAGCTCTACCCCAGCTTGATAGAACTCCTGTTGCCCGCCTGAGCCAGTATCTGGGCCTTTGCGGAACACGTTGGCGTTGTAGTAGAGGCGCTGAGGCTGCCAGCGAGTCCCGGCCATCCGCATTGCAGCCGCGCGGGCGATCGATGCTGTCAATTCCGGCCGCAAACCCAGTTCTCCATCCTCGGCGTCTTGCAATTGAATCAGAGTCGATCGGTCGATCGCGCCCCCAGCCATTAAAGTCTCCAGCCTTTCTAGAGTTGAAGTAATAATCCGGTGATAGCCCCAGCGGTGAAAAACCTGCTGCAAGCGCCGTTCGATCGAAATTTTTTGAGCAACGTCAAGGGGCAATAAATCTCTTGCACCGGATGGGGGTTGGTGAACCATATCAATTTTAGATTTTAGACTTTAGATTTTAGATGGGGCTTAGAAGCTTAGCTTTATGGACGGTGTTAAAGTCTAACGAGGCAAGCTTAACATTCGACTTTAACAAATTAAGGTGTCATATCAATTTTAGATTTTAGATTTTAGATTTTAGATGGGGCTTAGAAGCTTAGCTTTAGGGGACGGTGTTAAAGTCGAAGAAGGCGAGCTTAACATTCGACTTTAACAAATTAAGGTGTCATATCGTTTTCGTTTGCATCGGAATAATCATTTTCTCCGTCAGTGCGATCGTCCCGTTCTTTCTGGAGCATCCGCGATCGCGGGACGATCGCACTGACGGTATAATTCCGACTGCTATCCGATGTGCGATCGCCAACTCTGGATTCTTTTGAGCCAGAGCGATCCACTCCTCAGCTATTCAACACTTTCTAACTATTCCAAACTCACACTTCACAACTTCTCACTTCTTCTTCCCCCCAAACAAACTTGCAAAAAATCCTGGTTTCTCCTCACCTTTTTTTGCCTTTGCGGCAGCTTGTTCCAGCTTTTTCTTAACCTCCAAAGCCGTCGGTTCTTCAGGATTTGATGCCAAAGCTTTGTTCATCTCAAGTTTCGCCATTGTGGCTTGATTTTGTTCAAAGTAACACATTGCTAACATAGCGTGGGCTTGGCTGTGTTTCGGAGCGCGCTTCAGGGCTTCCCTCAACTCCAAACTTGCTTTAGCGTAATTTTTGCTGTCCATAAATCCTTGAGCTCGGCGGCAATAGGGGTCGGCCAGCGTGTCTGGGGGTTCGACTTTAGGCGGAGGAGGAGGCGCGGGAGTTGCGGTGGCTGGGGTTGCTGCTGATGTTTTTTCTGTGCTAGTTGGGCTTGTGGCTTTTGCAGATGAACCGGATGCAACCCCACCACCACCACCACCCATGCGCTCTTTTCGGAGCAGGTAAACCATGTTGAGTTCGCTAATTTGATCGATCGCCTGTTGCGTTTCCTCAACTGATTCGTACTGCTTGAGAGCGAGTTTGCTAACTGCTGTTTTGTAAGCTTCTTCCCAATTTTGAGCCGTAGCTAACTGTTTGGCTGCTGCGCTTTCGATTTGCATTTTCGCCTGTTCTTTAACCAGGCGCTTGCTGATGGTTGCTAATAGCAGGTTGTATTCTTTGCGATCGCTTTCCTTAGAGAATTTGTTGTAAGCCGGATTGACTACTTTTGATAAAAATTGGTTGGCCCAATCTTTATCGGCTGGGTCTTCAAAAGAGCAAGTATCCGAATGCAAGCGGCGGGCGATTTTCATGTAGCGCTTGCGGATGTCGTTAAACTCGGCGTCTAAGGGAATTCCCAAAATTGCGTGCTGATCAATAAAGTCATACTTGAACAGCCCTTTTGTCATTTCAAAAGACATAACTTTTACTCTTCCTTTCCTGGCTTTTCACTATCCTTTAATGTAGCTTGAGTCAAGGGGTTGTGACCCCCGTACTACCCCCGATCCTTGGCTGCGGGGGCGCTACTTCCAGGAAGATAAGGGAGGAACTGCTAGCAGTGCGCTGCTGAGTTCGGCGTGTATTCTGCCGTTTGTGGCCAAAATCCGACCCGAGTTCATTTCAAAGGCACTGCCGTCATAAGCTGTAATTTGACCTCCTGCTTCGGAGACGATGACTACACCGGCCGCTACGTCCCAAGGAGCGAGTCCCCGTTCCCAGTATCCGTCCGATCGCCCCATCGCGAGGTGTGCGAGGTCTAGGGATGCCGAACCGCTGCGCCGCACGCCTTGGGTGAGGTGGGTGAGGTGACAGAATTCGGCATAATTATTGTCTGCTGTTTCGCGCCGATCGTATGCAAAGCCAGTGACTAGCAAGCTGGTTCTCAATTCTGAGATTTGGGAGACTTGGATGGGCTTCCGGTTGCAGGTTGCTCCCAATCCCTTGCCTGCCCGAAATAATTCGTTATGAAAAGGGTCGTAAATTACTCCAATTTGTGGTATGCCGTCGATTAACAGTCCGATCGACACGGCCCAAAAAGGATATTGGTGAGCATAATTGGTTGTACCGTCCAAAGGGTCGATCGCCCACAGGTATTTGCTGCTGGCATCGCCTAATTTGCCGGATTCTTCGGCGAGGATGGCGTGGTCGGGTACGTGGCGGCCGAGAATTTCTAAGATGACGGCTTCTGAGGCTTTGTCGGCTTCTGTGACTAAATCGCCCGATCGGCCTTTTTCTTGAATGTTTTCTAATTTTCCGCAGAAAGATTGCAGGACGGAACCAGCGGCTAGGGCTGCTTCTGTGGCTATTTCTAAGAAGTTTTGCAGTTGATTGTCAGTCATTAGGAAGAAGGAAGAAGGAAGAGGGAAGAAGGCAGAAGGCAGAAGGCAGAAGGCAGAAGGCAGAAGGCAGAAGGCAGAAGGAAATCATTGCTCGTTAGTAGTTATTAGTTATAACTGAGGAGTTTTTAGTCATTTACAAATGACTAATGACTAATTACTACTGACTATTGGCGATTTTGCTGGCGAAATTCTGCGGGAGTTTGGCGCAAAGCTCGTTCTGGATTCCACAGGCCTTTACCCATGAGTCTCGCCCATTCTTGAGCGTTCACGAGTCGCTGCTGGTATTTGGTGTTGGGCGATCGCACTGAGGCCAGGGCATAACCTTCTTTGACTAGCTGTTCGTTGAGCAAAACTTTATCTTGCCACAAGTAGGCTAGTTTGCGATCGAACTGGTCTTTGCCTTCGATGTCTGATTCTAACAATACCTGTTTTCCCCCAATTAGCTGTTCTAGTCTTTGTTTGGCTGCTTCTCCCCAAGGCTGCTGTTTTAAATCCGGCGCATCAATACCAATCAGCCTAATTTGTTCTAATAAGGCTATTTTGTCGGCTGTACTGATAACTTCGATTGTTTGGCCGCTGATGGCCCTTTCTACTTTGGCGATCGTACCTTGGGGCATTTCTGGTTTTTGGCAGCTAGCTAACAACAGACAAAGGGCGATCGCAAATAACCGATAAAGCATGGATAATTGGTAGTTGATAATTTATCAAATTGCCTTATTCTTCATCCAACGGCAAACCGGCTTTAACTTTACCTTTGCCGAAGTAGCGGCCGAATTGCAGTTCGTACACTTCGTCTTCGTCTTGCGTCTCTACCTCGATGTTGGAACGGGGATAGCTGACGCACAGCAGGGCATAACCTTCTTTTTGCAGTTCCACAGAAAGCCCCATTGCTTCTGGCTGGTGCAGTTCCCCCGACTTGACGCGCACCGCACAGGCGGTACAAGCGCCGTTGCGGCAGGAAAAGGGCAATTCTACTCCTTGGTTTTCGGCGCTTTGGAGGATGTAGCGGTCTTCGGGTACTCGCACGGTGTGGCGCTCGCCTGTCTGTCTGTTATGAATTTTAATTGTGTAAGAGTCAGTCATGGAATTTTAGATTTTAGATTTTAGATTTTAGATTGGGGTTGGCGGGGCAAAATCCTTGAGATGAAAGGGTTTGCGACACTGGGAGGAGAATCCGGCCTGCCCGTTTGACACCCTACCCACATTAAACAGCAAATTTATGCCGTTACCCCTTCCCAAATCAGATTTGTTCTGCTAAGATAGTTTAGCTGTGGCTAAATGAATTAATTTAGCCCTGGAGAGGTGGCCGAGCGGTTGAAGGCGCACGCCTGGAAAGTGTGTTTAGGGCAACTTAACGAGGGTTCGAATCCCTCCCTCTCCGTTAAACAAGCTGTTCAGGCAAAAAAAACAGCTTGCAACAAAAATCTCTGATATGAGATAAATACTTTGATTAGAGCGATCGCCCTTGAATTCTTTTAGAAAAATCAAGGGCGATCGCTTTTATATTTTTGAGTGTAAATTAGGGCGATCGAACCGAGAATAAACGCCCCGGTAGTGCCCTGAAGGAAAGGATCGAGAGAATAAAACTGAATTCAAAGAAAAGTAGGCATTTAGAGTTGTAAATTA
>NZ_JAUBPO010000005.1:0-74777 GCF_036700785.1 Microcoleus sp. S28C3
AGCAATGGTACTTTTAGGTTTGAGTCTCATACAGGGTAAACTCTAATTAAATGTTTTGTAGGTACTCAATAATAATCCTCCAATATACCATATTTTGTTAACATAAAGTTTAGATGCGTTCGCCCTGTTTTCCAGAACTCACATCGCAGGATTTGAACTCGCTCCGTGCCTTTGCCTGAAAGAAAGAGAGTTTTTTTTGACAGTAATGTTTAAGAGTTTTATCATTATTCCTATTGTCGCTCTACTAACGAAAAATCCAATTCTCCCATAAAGTAAATAACGGAGTTCTTCAAGAGTTGCATCATTATTTTCTTCAATCAATTGGGTACTCGATGAGTAGTTGCTCCGCATTTAGTTTGCCTTTGACTCCACATCGGTCTGTTCTCGGAGTAATATTTTTTGTTTCACGATATTGTTTAAGCAATTTTTGTACAAAGCTCAAGGCTACAGAAAAACGCTTAGCTATTGGTTTTTGTGAAATAGGTTCAGCATGATAAGTATCAAGGATTTTTTGCCTAAAATCAATCGAATAAGCTTGCATTTTTAACAATGTGTGAAGTTTGGTACAAGTAAACGTGTTGTGAGTCAACTTCTTCGTGCTGTCAAAAAATGCTCTTATGTGTGGTATCGCTTTCGCGTGGCTTTACTCAACCATGTAATTATAGTTCATTTGATCTTATCTTCTCTGTTTGACCCTCACGAGTGAGTGTCAGTAACATGATACCTCAACCTCATCTTTCTAAGAAAGGCTATATATATCTATTGTTCATATTTATAGAACCCATTTGAGATCTTTTGGGCGAGCGAGTAAAATTGACAAAAAGAGGTAAATTTAATCAGATTGGGGTTGAAAATGGGTTATTCCAGCGATGTCATGGACAAGGAGTGGGAAATTATTGAGCCATTACTGCCCCAGAAGAAGAAAACCAGACCTCCGGTGTGGACTTGCGCGGCAAATCCTTTTCGGGGATATTTTATCAACTCAAGAACGGTTGTAATTGTCTGACTTGCCCAGAGATCTACCACCATATTCTACTGTCTTCTGGCATTACCAAAATTGGTGTGAGGACGGTGTACTTGATCGGATCATGACGGAGTTACATAGTAAGGTGCGCGGAACTTGCTCAAAAAAACCGCAGTGGACAACCCTAATCATGATTGACTCACTCATGGGTTAAAAACACGCTTCTATGCTAGTGAGGAGTCTAAAGGGTTTTGTTTCTACAAATGCACGCTTTGGCATCAAAAGACATCTAGCTGTCGATATACTTGGCTTTCCCTTCTTTACTCACCCTCTCCAAAGCTAGCTTATCTGATGATCTGCAAGCTGATTGAAATGCTTGGACAAAACATCGATTACTTCAAATCTAAACCTGCCGAACTTCCCAAAACTACCATCTTGTTAGACAACGGGTACCACCCTGAGAAACGCAACTCTTGCCTTGGAGGAGATTTATCCGCTCGATTATGGCTAAGATTCAATTTGAACTCTGGGCTAAGCCATCAAAAGCCGAAAAGCACGCTAAAGGGCAATCTGGATTTGTGCCCTCGGCGGCTAGATGGGGGAAGAGAACGTTCAAACGCTTGGGTGGAAAGATGCAAAAGCTGGCGTCAAAAACTTTGATCGCACACTCGCTCGTTCAAATGCCAAACTCAAGCTTTGCTTTATCAGACTGATGCTTAAAAGACTAGCCACCACGTAAAAAGATCTCAAATGGGTTCTATAGTTGGTCGATCGTCCTTGACGCTACCCATACCTGCCGCTGCACCGATGCCTCATCAGCTACACTCCTCAGTTTTCCGTTGTTAACTGACCCAGAGTCACGTCAAATGTAACGAGATATTACAAGATGACGCTAAAGCAGCATAGAGGCTTGACAGCAAAGAAAGAAGCGGCTAATCTGATATACATACCCGGGTAAGTCAATTCACTGTCATATGCAAGAAAAGCAAAAAGTTACATTGTATCTTCCACCTGAACTGCATCGCCAGCTCAAAATCAGAGCCGCAGTCGAAACTGAACCGATGTCATCAATTGCAGAAAGGGCAATTGTCTTCTACCTAGGAAACCCCGAACTGGTTGACGAAGTGGAAGCCTCCTACGGACAAACCCATCGGGTATACAACTGTCCAGAATGCACGGGTTCAGTAGTAATGCGAGATGGAGAACTGGCATCCGTAACAAGTCAGCCGAGCCTATTGGCTGAGCAGGATCTTCCAGTAAAGCAGGTGTCGGGCGTCAGCGCCAGCACGGCTAAACCGGGAGAGGAAGAATTGGTTCCCTGCTAAGAATGCCTTGCTTCCCCAAAAAGCTAGAACTGAAATTTTCAGTGACAGAGCCAAGGGCAGCATTGAGATTCAGCAAAGATAGCACCGTCTCTAGTGGGTCGAGGACTATGCAAGAAGAGATCAGTATTCTAATCCAAGCTCAATATCCTCTGATCTACCTCGTGACATCCGAGGAAGAGCGGTGTGAGCAAGCAATTTCGACAATAGCTCAAGCCAAACCACAGCGACGAGTATTTATCTGGACTGTAACTCACGGCATTGTGGAGTACGGTCAACCCCGCACCACCACCCAGCACAACACCGTCTCGCCAGAGGCAGCAATTGAATGGGTGATCAGGCAGCGAGAACCCAACAGTAACGCTAGCATCTACATTTTCAAAGATCTCCATCCTTTTATAGATTCTCCTCCGGTAACGAGGTGGTTGCGCGATGCGATCGCCAACTTCAAAGGAACGCAAAAGACAATTATACTGATGTCTCCTTTGCAGCAAATTCCGATCGAGCTAGAAAAGGAAGTAGTGGTATTAGACTTCGCGCTCCCAGACATGAAGGAACTCAACCAAGTATTGTCTGGTCAGTTGGAGCAAACGAAATCGCGACGCATTACTACAGAAGCGCGAGAAAAACTTTTAAAAGCAGCCTTGGGATTGACCAAGGACGAAGCTGAAAAGGTTTATCGCAAAGCCCAAGTTTCTACTGGGCGCCTAACAGAAGAAGAAGTAGACATCGTTCTGTCGGAGAAAAAGCAATTAATTCGCCGCAACGGCATTCTAGAGTTCATTGAAGAAGACGAAACCCTGGATGCAGTCGGAGGTTTAGAAGAGCTAAAAAGGTGGCTCAGGCAGCGTTCCAACGCTTTTACAGAAAGGGCGAGAGAATACGGTCTGCCTCAACCAAAAGGGATGTTAATTCTCGGCGTACCGGGATGCGGAAAATCGCTGATTGCCAAGACAACCTCCCGCCTCTGGGGACTGCCCCTGCTGAGGCTAGATATGGGTAGAGTCTACGACGGCTCGATGGTGGGTCGATCGGAAGCCAACCTCCGCAACGCCCTGAAAACCGCAGAATCCATCTCTCCAGCCATCCTCTTCATTGACGAACTAGACAAAGCCTTTGCAGGAGGCACTGGTTCGGCCGACTCAGACGGAGGCACCTCCAGCCGGATTTTCGGTTCCTTCCTCACTTGGATGCAAGAAAAGACTTCGCCAGTCTTCGTAATGGCAACAGCCAACCGAATCGAGCGGTTGCCGGGAGAATTCTTGAGGAAAGGCCGGTTCGACGAACTCTTCTTTGTTGACCTGCCTACCAAAGAAGAACGCCAAGATATATTTAAGATTCACCTGTCAAAGCGGCGTCGGGAAATTACTCGCTTCGATTTAGAGCAACTTTCCAACGTTTCCGACGGCTTTTCAGGTGCAGAGATTGAGCAAGCGCTAGTAGCAGCAATGTACGAAGCCTTCGCTCAAGATCGAGAGTTTACGCAGCTAGACATCATCGCGGCCATTAAATCCACAATGCCACTGTCTAAAACAATGACCGAACAGGTCACCGCCCTGCGAGATTGGGCTAGACAGCGTGCACGGCCCGCTGCGTCTTCCGTCGCTGAATACCAGCGAATGGAATTCTAAAAGCTTTCTCCTGGTCCAAACAGGAGCAAAGGCTAGCAACAGCTAGCAGTTCGATTGAAGAGCCGCCCAGCGGCACCGTTAAATCCAGACCGTTGTTGTTTCTCTCTCAGTTTTATTAGGAGGAAATCCAATGTCTCACTTTAGCACTCTGCGTACCAAAATCACCGATGCCGAAATCCTGAAAGCTTCCCTGCGCGACTTGGGCATTTCAGTCAAGTCAGAAGCTGATGTTCGTGGCTATAATGGTCAGCGCGTTCGCTCCGACATCGTGGCGATTCTGGAAGGCGAATATGACCTGGGTTGGTCTCGCAATAGCGATGGTTCCTTTGACCTGATTGCTGACCTCTGGGGCGTCGCCAAAAAGCACAATCAAACTGAGTTAATCAACTCCATCAACCAGAAGTACGCAGTTAACAAGACCTTGGCAGCAGTCAAGCAGCGCGGTTTGCAAAACGCCAACGTCAAGCTGGTAGTGCAAAATTAATCGCTCTGCGCGTTCCCAAGCTCGCGGGTTAACCAAACGGGTTAACCCGTTTTTAGCTAGCTAGGAAGTAGAGTGGGGTTTTTGGGCCGCCACATACTTTTTTAGCACCCCCAAGCAGCAGCTCTCAACGTCAGAGCTGCTGCTTTAATGGTCGGCTACCTAATGCTTCGGGCAAGGGTCGATCGTTTGTTGATAAATTTCAAGTATTCGATCGACTTTCCGTTCCCAATCAAAATGCTGCCGGACGCGCTCCCGTCCCGCACAAGCCATACTCTGTCGCAATTCGGGTGAATGAGCGAGCTTCAGCATCGCATCTGCCAGTCCCTTGACAAAGCCTTCTTTAGAAGCTGGTTCTACTAAAATACCGCAAGTGGAATCCATATAATCCGCTGGGCCGCCCCAGTTCGTCGCTATGACCGGCAGCCCCACGGCCATTGCTTCCAAAACCACGGCTCCCCCCGGCTCTCGCAAACTCGGCATCACCATTGCATCAGCTTGTTGCAGTTTGATAGCGCACTGTTCCTGAGACAGCCAGCCACTAAATATGACGTTATCATCGATCGTCAAACGAGCTGTTTGAGCTTCTAGTTCCTCTCGCATCTTCCCATCACCGATGATTTCCAAAACTGCATTGGTTTGAGCAACAACGGGTGCAAAGGCTTCTAGCAGTAAGTCTACACCCTTCCAGTCTACCAGCCTCCCCAAGAACACAAAATGAACTTGCGGGTTGGGTTCCTTATATACGGTAGATTCCGATCGCCACACCGAGAAATCTACACCGTTTTCCACAAGTTCAATAATTTTACCCTGCACCCCAGCCGGAAGTGCCTGCTTCGTGCGATCGTTTGCCACTAAGACCGTTTCCGCTTTGATTTTACCAGGAAAAAGACGATTGAAGAAATCGACGCACTGGTAACCGATCGCGATTAAAAGATCGATGATCGGATTTTGGCGCGATCGAAAAGCCAGAGGAAATTTAACCGACGTGTTCATCGGCCCGATAACTACTGGCACTCCCAATCCGAACATCAACGAAGGAACTGTTGCCGAGACTGGTGTCGGTTCGTGTACAACATCAATCTGGTGTTCGCTCACCAGCCGCCGGACAATGCGACGCTGTAGGACTTGGGTGTAGAGGTGACTGAGCAGCCCAAAAGTAAATTCATTTACTCTTGCAGGGATAAATAGCCCGCAATTGTTAAGCAGCCGGTGCAGCCAAGTGTCGGGTACAAAGTGCATTCGATCGCGGGCTTCTGGAAACAGCGCTGTGAGTTCTGCCTGGGTGCGGGCGTGGACTACTAACCAGATCTCTTTTTGGCGCGATCGAAGTATCCTGAAGTAGTTCAGCGGCAGCAATGCCTCGCCGCCGAATTGAGTTGAGGCATTTTGACCAACAATTACAATTCGCATAAGTGGTTTTGAACCCAACTGCATTCATAGACAATTTAAACTAAAAACCTGCTTTTTCGCCAATCATTGATTGAATTTTGCATAAATAAACTGGATAGCTTAAAACCTGAGCTAAAAAGCCATTACTTGTGCCTTTAATTACCAGTAGCATTTCCAGTAAGTAAAGTATTTATTTTGTTCGCTTTGAACTCTACAAATAACGTTTTTGTGTTCTTTTAACTTTGACAGGGCGTTTTATTTTTTTCCTGGGTAACAAGAGTTGCATCTACGAGTTTCCTAATTGCTTGGAAAAATTTGTAACATACTAAAAGTACAGATGCCGCCTCGGGGTTGCACTGCTCTATAATTAATAAAACTTTTAATTGTGGGTTGTTTATTCGTTGGAAGCCTTTGTTTATAAATCGATATTTGTAAGTTGAGTTTTGCAGAAATTACTCGATCGGCTGCGTTTTTTTTGAGGTGCGGGCGTCGGCTGTAGAGGTTGGGGAGAAAACCCGCCTCTACACCAACACCGGATTCGGGAGTACAGGGGAGAAGTTGCAAAAAAAAACAAGTTAAGTTGAGAATTGCTAACCTACTTAGTAGACTTAGCACTAATTCTAACTTGCTCAATTGATGGGTTTGATGTCTTGTATTCGATCAAGTTGCTGCGCTGTCCGAGCAAGCGGCGCTGGTGAAACTGAATCTGACCCTGCAACTGGGGAAATCTCCCGATCGCGCAAGATATAGCATAAAGCGCAGCATCCTTGGCTGGCAAATTCCGTTGCTGCATCTGGCGGTAAATTCGGTAAGTAAGTACCGGGTAGCCGGCCAGCAACCACAGGCTCCACCCGTGGGTGAACCAGGCTGTACCCAATGCTAGCGCTGGCAAAACGAATCCCCAGAACCAGATGCGGAGCGTGTCTTTGACCCAGTGGCGTTCGGGGGTGTTGCCGTGCAGCCAGGAACCTTCGGCGTAGGCGTGACCGGCTCTTTGAGAGCGCTTCCACCACTGGTCAAAACGAGTCATTTGGGCGTCGTGCAGGGTCATTTCTGCATCTAAGCGCTCAATTTTCCAACCGTTTTGGCGCAGCCGCACGCAGAGTTCCGGTTCTTCGCCGGCAATGAGGGCGGGGTTGAAACCGCCGACTTGCTCGAATGCTTTGACTCGCATCATGGAGTCGCCTCCGCAAGCTTTGGCTTCGCCGACAGGCGTGTCCCACTCGATGTCGCACAGTCGGTTGTATGGTGTGGCGTTGGGAAATCTTTCGCGTCTGCGCCCGCACACTACGGCTACGTCGGGTTTGGCGGCGAGTTCTTCCTGGGTTCGATCGAGCCAGCCGTCAACTATTTCGCAGTCGCCGTCTACAAATTGGACAAATTCAATGTCGGGAGCTAATTGTAGCAAGCGGGCAAAGCCTTCATTTCTGGCGCGTGCTGCGGTAAAAGGTGTAGATAGGTCGAGTTCTACTGTATCCGCTCCGATCGATCCGGCTAATTCCAAGCTACCGTCTGTTGAGCCAGAATCGACATAAACCACCAGAGCTACTTGGACTCTCGCTGATTGCAAACACGCTCGGAGGCGATCGCCTTCATTGCGTCCGATCGCCACCAATCCAACTTTGTGCAATTGAGACATAATCAATGCTATCTAATAATTTAAGTATTTTTGTCGGGAATTTTTTTCGTTGCAATCATCTTCGCCGGAATGCCAACGGCAGTTTGACCGGCAGGAATGTCTGATAAAACTACGGCGTTTGCTCCGATATTTACGTCGTCTCCCAGGTTTACTTTTCCGAGGATTTTTGCACCAGCGCCGACGTTAACCCGATCGCCCAATTGAGGAGATTCTAGCGGCTTGTCCAAGTAGCGATTTCCCAGGGTTACGCCTTGGCGGATAATGCAGTCATCGCCGATCGTGCAATATCCGTGAATAATAATAGCGCCTTGATGTTCGATCACCACGCGGCGACCGAGCTTTACAGTGTAAGGCAAATCTATGCCGTAGGTGTTGCGAACTTTTCGGTATAGCGATCGGTAAAGAATGCTCAAAGGAGCGCGAAGTAATTTCGGTTCAACTTGCATTCTCCAAGCACCAAAGCGCTGAACAGCTACGGCCCTAAATCCCGGCTTCGTCCAATCGCGACCGTGAGCGATCCAATCTTCTTGAATCTGTTGCCACAATCCTAGTGCAGGAGCTTCTACTTGATTTTCACTTATTAAGTCCGTCTGCGTTACCATAAGCTTTTCTCAACACTCTGTCTGGTGGTTTTAGCTGTTTCTTGCTCCCGACAATAATCGGCTGTTTTTGAGATTTTCAATGTCGGATGCACGAGTTTATTTTATGAGGAATACCAAGCTTTTTGCTCTCTCAGGGAATGATTTACTGGCCATATTTAACACGGTCGATCGAGCTGAGACTTGTTTGCAAAAATCCTTTAAAAAATTTTCGATTCTTCTATCGAACCTCCTTTGAAAAATACACTATTGAGCAAGAAATCCTGGAGGTAGTTTGGCGGGTCGTTGTCTGGCTTGTTTTGTACGGCGCGGCGCACCCGGAACGCAGCAAAACCCGAAGCCCAGCAGATATCAGTTAAGGCGGCGTAGAGAAAGCCATAGTTTTTGATAAAGTAGCGCCGCCGGGAATCAAACCAATACTGGGGCATTCGCTTGCGGGCGGCTTTGGTGTCGGTGACGCCCGAGCTTTGACCGACTAAGTGGACAACGCGACTTTCAGGTACATACCAGCAACTCCAGCCAGCTTTGTTTGCTTGCAGGCAAAAGTCCATTTCTTCGCAGTACATGAAATAAGCTTCATCCATCAAGCCAACCTGTTCAAATACTTCGCGGCGGACGATCATGCTGGCTCCAGCCACCCAATCAGTTTGGCAGATTTCTTGAGAAATCGGAGGGACGGCGACCCTGTTTTTCAATAACTTCGACACAGGGCCAAGACGCCAGCCGAAATCGAGTTCGGTCAAAATGTTGTGAAACCGAAAAGCTGACTCTTGGGGGGTGCCGTCGGGGTTCTCTAAGCGGCTGCCGGCGATTCCTGCTTCGGGATGAGTATCCATGAAATCGACGAGAGCTTTCAATGCGCCGGGGCGAACTACAGTGTCTGGGTTGAGCAGCAGGAAGTAAGGGGGGGGATTGGCCGATTGCAGTACGGGACGGATCAAGGCATTGTTGCCGAAGGCGAAGCCGCCGTTGCGGTCTAGGGGCACGAAGGATGCCCATTCGCTCCAGCCTTCTGCGGCGATGGCTGCGGCAATTTCTGCGACTGAGGTATCGCCTGAAGCGTTGTCGGCAATTGCAACGCGGGTATTTGGGAGCGATCTAATTTCGTCTACTAGAGAGTGCAAGCAGTCGATTGTCAGGCGGGGCGTCCTGTAATTAACAATGACTACGAGTAAGGAGTACGGCTGACTAGACGCACTTGCATTCGACATAAGGGCAATACTCTTTATGAACTTTTTTAGCTCAGCTTGTGGTTTTTGACAAGTCTAGGGCGATCGCTATTTTTATCTCCGCCTCCTACTTTAGCACCAGTCAAGGGACGTGCAGTAGATTTTGCAGTGGGGCATCAAAATTTTCGGCACGGACTGGAACACCCTGCCACCAACCGAACCCTCAACAAGATACAAAAACTAAAATTGAAAGTTGCACTCCCTAAAATCACGAGCTAAATTCAAACTTTGGATGACTGCAACATCCTCAATAAAAGCTGCTACCGCGAACGGTGCATTTATTGGTGCGTCATGCTGTGAGCCTGCTGGAGAGATGCCTTGCCCATACTTTGAAGCTGAGGCAAGTTTTGCCCCGACCATTCGATCGAATCTGCTAAGGCTACAGGGTCGTTAGAATTAACAATTACACCAGTTTTATGGTTGTGGATGCAGTCGCGCAGTCCGTCTGTGTTACTTGCGAGTATCGGTAATGCTTGGGAATAAGCATCGTAAACAATCCGGGGCTGCTCCTATGAAAGACTGGGAACTACAATAGCATGATATTCTTGCAGCAACCGAAAGAATTATTTGCCGTAAGCAACCGTTCCCAAAATTTGGATTTTTAACCGATTTTTGCAGTTGATTGCTAAGTCTTTTGCATTCGCTCAACACTTTGCCATTGCCGAGTATATCGAGATTGACAAAAATATTTTTTTGTCAAAAATTTTCATTTCTTCTAATATAACTAACACGCTTTTACTGGACTCCACTCGACCAACCAATAGAAGTTTCTGTTTTTGGGTTGAGGGGGATAGCTTTTTGTGCCATATTTCCTCTGCATCGGCTTTAGAAATGATATTTTCTTCATCTATCCAAGAAGCATGGATGACGTGACCTCGTTCTTGTCGCTTTGTCAGTAAACTCTGCTGGTATTGCGATTGTGTGAAGATTGTCAGGTTAGCATTATTTACGCACCAGCGATTCACTATTTCCGATACGTAAGCGATGATTCTGTCTTTAATTTTTATGGTTTTGCCTGGTTCCAGACGCCACGGTGCGGACTGGACTGCGAGTACGTAGAATTTTCCCTGAATCAGGGCTATTGGTGTCACTAACCACCCCATAGGAATGGGCCAGCCTGCTACGCAACTATGTACAATATCTGCTTTAACGTTAGAAAACGATGGTTCGCGGGTGACGACAATTGCATTTCCTGGGGATGTTTCTTGTTGGCAGGGAGTTGCTAAGGTGAAGTCTTTAAGATACCTGAAGTGTTCCGTTAGGTCTTTTTTTTGCCCACAGCGGATCGAGATACCTGTCACCTTTTTTATCGCAGGTGGAGCTGGCGTTAATGACCATCAAATAACGCTTGGTAATAGGTTCTAGAAACTCTAAATTCTGTGTTTTTCCTAGTCTTAGTTGTTTGAATTAACTTGCATACGTGACATCCTATTTATTGATTAAACGCTAGTCTATAATGAACTATAAATTGTCTGGCTCCAAAATTTGTGCGATCGCTCGCGCTGTCTGCCGTTCATTTATGTGGTATTAACTAAATTTATCTAGATTTTTGTCGCATAATTTACAAATCTTAAAGTTTATATTGCCTGTAGGCTTGACTTGCGGCTCGGTGCAGCAGCGAATGTCGGTAAACTAACCCATTCATGTCGTCGGAATAGCCACCGCCAATCACGCAGGCAACGGGATAGCCGCCAGCCAAACACGCAGTCAAAACTTGCATTTCCCGGCGAAATAAGCCCGTATCAGTTAAAGCTAATTTTCCCAGTTTGTCGCAGTGATGAGGGTCTACTCCGGCATCGTACAAAACTAAATCTGGCTTGACATTTGAAAGCAAATCTGGTAAGAATTTATCCAATGTTTGTAAATATTCGTCGTCCTCCATACCGACAGGCAAAGATACATCTAAATCGCCTTTTTGTTTAGTGCCGGGAAAATTTACCTCGCAGTGCATCGAGAAAGTAAAAACGCTGCTGTCATCTTGGAAAATTACAGCGGTTCCATCTCCTTGATGCACGTCTAAATCGACAATTAAAACTTTGCGAACTAAACCCAATTGTTGGAGGACGCGGGAGGCGATCGCCAAATCATTAAAAATACAAAAACCAGATCCAAAAGCAGGAAAGGCATGATGAGTTCCCCCCGCCGTATTGCAAGCCAAACCGCATTTTAAAGCGAGCTGGGCAGTTAGTACCGTTCCTGCAATCGCAGTGCAAGTGCGGTTAGCAAGAGCCAGACTCCAAGGCAGACCAATTCGCCGCTGAGCTTTGTCGTCTAGCGTCCCGTTGCAGTAAGCTTGAACGTAGCGGTGGTCGTGGACTAATTCAATCCATTCTTGAGGCGGAAGTTCGGGAGCGTGAAATTGCGATTTATCTGCTACCCCGTCCGCGAGCAGCATATGGTAAAGTATCCGAAACTTTGCCATCGGGAAGCGGTGATCCGGTGGCAGGGGTGCCACGTAATTTTCGTGGTAAATAATTGGTAAGTCCATTAAGATTATTGTAGAACGAATGAATCTCCAATGGAAAGCCTGCAATCTCAAATTTAAATTTTTAGGAGAACCTGTATTATATGCAACCATTAAAAACAGTCTGGCAGTCCGGCAGCACCGACCCCGAAAATGCTGACAATCTCGATAATATCAGTCAGTGGTGGGGAAACCTCAACGGCAAAGAAATTAGCTGGGTACAGCGACTGATTCCGCAAATCGGCGGTCTGAGCGAAATTCACTGGCATCCTCAGCGTTTTGACGAAACATTTGTGATAGTCAATCCCGAAATTCGCGAGGAAACTCTCTATTGGTACAAAGCCGATTTTCCTATCCAACGTAACAACACAGTTCACAAACTAGAACTAGACAACCTGCAACAGCAATTGTACATTTATCCTCAATTGGAATCCGAATTGGTAATTCGCATAGGATTTCCAGAAGTTAAATATCAAACACTTGAATTAAATAATCCCGAAATCGCCTTGAGCGAAGATAATATTCTACTGCTGTGGGAGGCCGATCAAGAACTGGAAATTAAAATCTTGCTCACCAATGAAAATATTGCAAAACTTAAGGAATTGCTTGCCTAGAAAAGACATAGAAAAGAATTTATACGGCAGCCTTTGCATGCGGGTTGACGGATCTATAGTCTTAGTTACCTATAAATATCTTAAGACTTATGGGCGGATGCGTCGAAACCGTTTTTTTTCACAGAAATACTTCGTTGCAGCCCGGGGCAAGAGTAAAAAACCCGGTTTCTTCGCCTCGGGGTGCGTCCAGGTGTGTATCTTTGCTAAAACTATTTGAAGGTGGCAGAAAAATGTCAAGAAGCTTGCGTTATGCTCCTGGGAATTTTAATGCTAAAGTCAAGCAAAAAACTGTTGCGGGCGCATCAACGGGGTTTTATGCACAAAAATACTTCGCCGCAGCCCTTGAACAGAGTTAAAAAATCCGGTTTCTTTGGTCGGGAGTGCCTCAGTCATGACTTTTTTTCGGCATAGTTAATTCTTGCAGCGAATGATGAGGTTTATTTTTGCAATAAAAGATGACCAAAATGCGGTTAATTTGAGTTGCGAACTTAAGACAAGCAGGCAAAAAGTTGGACGCAGAGAAAATTCGTTAGTCGATGGGCTAATATCTAAAATTAATCCTATGTTTGCGAAAATTAACAAGGTTTTATGAATGATTGTCCCTGGAAGAGAATCACTAAATTTATTAAATAATTAATTTGCTGCTAACAATAAAAAAATCAGAAGGGCAAGACAAAAAATGTTGATAGAAAAAGGAAATATTCACATTTTAATTATTGACGATGAGCCCAACAACCTTCGATTTATATCAAATATCTTGACGAAAGAAGGGTATAAAGTTCAGCGGGCGATTTCTGGACAAATGGCGGTAAAGGCTAAGTTTGCTGTTCTCCCAGACTTGATTTTGCTAGATATTGCCATGCCCAAAATGAACGGCTACGAAGTCTGCGAAAGACTGAAGGCTAACAAAGAGACTCGGGAAATTCCGGTGATTTTCTTGAGCATTTTTAATGAAACTTTTCACAAAGTTAAAGCTTTTGAAGTCGGCGGTGTTGACTACATTACTAAGCCTTTTGAAGTGGAAGAAATTTTAGTGCGGATCGAAAGTCAACTGACTATACAACAGCTATCGAAACAATTAAAACAGCAAAATGCTCAACTGCAACGAGAGGTAGAATTTCGCAAGCATACAGAACAAGCACTCCGGGAAAGCAAAGCGCAGTTGCAAAAATTGGCTGTCAATATACCAGGGGTTATTTATCAATTTATAAAGACGGTCGAGGGAATTTTTAAATTTGAATATATCAGTTATGCTTGTCGGGAAATTTACGAATTCGAGAGTGAGGATATCTTAAAAAATCCTGACTTGTGCTTCGATCAAAATCATCCAGACGATCGTCAATATCTGGAAGAAAAACTTGCCGCTAGTGCTCGAAGTTTAGAACCTTTTGCCTTTGAATGGCGGATTGTTACGCCCTCGGGTCAACTCAAATGGCTGCAATCTAATTCTCGACCAGAAATGCGCGATAATGGCGACATTGTTTGGTATGGCGTACTTTTTAATATCAGCGATCGCAAGCAAGCAGAAATAGAAATGGCAGCAGCTAAAGCAGCTTTAGAACGGCAAGTTCAGCGAGAATTGCTGATTGCAAAAATAACTAAAGAAATTCGCTCAAGTTTGCAGCCAGAAAAAATATTTCAAATAGCTGCAACTCAAATTGGTCTGGCATTCTGCGTCAATCGCTGTTTGATTCATACTTACGTTACTACCCCCCAAGTCGATATTCCTCTGGCGGCTGAGTATCTCGAACCCGCGTGCGAATCTATTTGGAATGTACCCATTCCAATTTGGGGCAATCCTCACGTCGTACAAATGATGATACAAGATGTGGCGATCGCCTCCAACAATGTTTATTCAGACCATCTTTTGCAAGCTGTTCAACCACTTTGCCACAAGATTGGGTTGAAATCAATGCTGGCAATTCGCACTTCCTATCAAGGCAGGGCAAACGGCGCTATCTGCTTGCACCAGTGCGATCGCTACCGGGAATGGACCTGCGATGAAATCGACTTGTTAGAAGCTGTGGCGGCTCAAGTAGGGATTGCGATCGCTCAAACTAAACTGATCGATCGAGAAAAAAACCGGCTTGTGCAGCTCGATCGGCAAAATAAACTGCTGCAAGCAGAAATTCGCACCCGCATCTGCGCTGAGCAAGCTCTGCAAGAATCTGAAGCAGAATTGCGGGCTATTTTTGCCGCCATGACTGACACAGTTTTAGTGAGAAATGCAGAAGGGCGCTGCATCAAAATCGCCCCGACAGGAACGGCGAATTTGGTGAAACCTCCAAGCGAAATGATTAACAAAACTGCTCACGAAGTCTTGCCGGAACCTGTGGCAGATTTGGTATTAAATGCCATCCAACAAGTTCTGAAAACGAAGCAAAGTATCAATGTTGAATATAGCTTTACAGTCGGAGCTCGGGAAGTTTGCCTCGACGCTAAAATTTCTCCGCTTTCTCCAGAATCAGTGATTATCGTAGCGCGAGATATTAGCGACCGCAAACAAACAGAATCTGCACTCCGAGAAACCCAGCACTTCATTCAGGCGATCGCCGATTCCAATCCCAACCTATTGTACGTTTACGATTTAATTGAACGGCGCAATGTCTACAGCAACCGACAAATTGCGGCGATACTAGGGTACAGCACCCAAGAAATACAAGACATGGGTACAGCAATGATGGCAACGCTGCTCAACCCGGACGATTTGCCAAAGTATTTTCAAAGCGTCCAAAAACTGGAGCGAGCCAAAGACGGCGATGTCATTGAATGTCAATACCGGATGAGACACAAAAACGGTGAATGGCGCTGGATGCACAGTTGGGATACAGTATTTCTCAGAACAAGTGATGGTAAACCCAAACAAGTTCTCGGCACCGCTAATGACATCACAGACCGCAAATTAGCCGAAGAGAAACTGCTAGCATCGCAGCAAAGAATCTCATTTTTATTGCAGCAAACGCCGATCGCAGTTATCGAGTTAAACCTCAATTTAGAAATTATCACTTGGAATCCCGCGGCCGTTGCTATTTTTGGCTACAGCGAGCAAGAAGCGAAAGGGAGAGTCGCCTCCGATTTGATCGTACCTGAAAGCTACCACCAGCAAGTATCTGAGATTTTCAATCACGGCTGGAACGCCAAATCCAGCGGCACTTCCGAAAATCTGACCAAAGACGGCAGAATTATCATCTGCGAGTGGTACAATACTCAGCTAATTGACGATAACGGTACAGCGATCGGCATTGCTTTAATGGCTGTAGATATTACCGAACGCAAGCAAGCAGAAACCGAACTGCAAGAAAGTGCTTTACGACAAAGAGCGATCGCCCGCATCATTGAAAGAATGCGGCAGACTTTAGAGATCCGAGACATTTTTTACGCCACAACCCGAGAATTGCGCGAAACCATGAAGTGCGATCGAGTCGCAATTTACCGTTTCAATCCAGACTGGAGCGGCGAATTTGTAGCCGAATCCCTAGACCGCAAGTGGGTTTCTTTCATCCAAGCACAGGAATTCGATTCTAGCCTTACTGAATGCGTTTTAGACAACGAACTTTGCGTAGTCAAAAAATTAGATCGCACTTTACAAGAAGTCCGCGATACCTATTTACAAGAAACCAAAGGCGGAGTCTACAGCCGAGGTAGAACTTACCTTTGTGTCCCAGATATTTACAAGCAAGGCTTCGATAATTGTTACATCAAATTGCTAGAAAAATTTCAAGCTAAATCCTACGTTATTGTGCCGATTTTCTGCGGCAAAAAGCTCTGGGGATTACTAGCCTCTTATCAAAACTCAGATCCCCGCCAGTGGACCGAGGCGGAAATCAACGTTGCAGTTGATGTAGGCACTCAGCTAGGAGTTGCATTACAGCAAGCGGAATTGCTTGCCCGGACTCAAAGGCAGTCAATGGAACTGATTAAATCCAAAGAAAACGCCGAAGTTGCCAACCGTGCCAAAAGCCAATTTCTCGCTTCCATGAGCCACGAACTCCGCACGCCTCTCAACGCCATTCTCGGTTTTTCCCAAGTCATGGCTCGCAACAGTTCTATCACGGAAGAACAAAAAGAATACATTGAAATTATCAACCGCAGCGGCGAACATTTGCTGGAACTTATCAATGATGTTTTGTCAATGTCTCAAATAGAAGCAGGTCAAATTACAATTAATGAAAATCGCTTCAATCTCTACAGGCTTCTCAACAGTCTAAAAGAAATGCTGCAACTAAAAGCCCACTCAAAAGGTTTGCACCTCATATTTGAAAATATCGGCAATTTGCCGCAGTACATTCAAACAGACGAAGCTAAATTGCGACAAGTTTTAATTAACCTGCTCGGCAATGCGATTAAATTTACTCAGCACGGAACAGTTACTTTGCGCGTCAGCAGCCAAGCTGAAAATAACGCCACCGAAGAAAACAAATCCCAATTGTATTTTGAAATTGCCGACACGGGTCCCGGCATTTCTCCCTCGGAAATATCCACATTATTCAAGCCCTTCGTACAAACCGAAACTGGTCGAAAATCAATGCAGGGAACTGGTCTCGGATTACCGATCAGCCAACAGTTTGTCCGGATTATGGGAGGTGATATTGCTGTTGAAAGTCAACTAGACCAAGGCACAACTTTCAGCTTTAATATCTCGGTTAACTTAGTAACAGAAAGCGATCGACAAGAAAAATCGGCGGTTAAACAAGTTATTGCTTTAGAAGCCGGACAACAAACTTATCGGATATTAATAGTTGAAGATGTAGCGGAAAATCGCCAACTGCTACTTAAGCTCCTCGTACCGCTGGGGTTTGAAGTCCGCGAAGCAACTAACGGTCAAGAAGGAATTGCTTTGCAGTTAACTTGGAAGCCGCACCTGATATTAATGGATATGCTGATGCCAGTAATGGATGGGTACGAAGCGACCAGACAGATCAAGCAAACTCTAGAAGGTAGACAAACAATAATTATTGCCCTGACTGCCAGTGCTTTTGACGAGCAGCGGCAGATGATTTTGTCTGCTGGTTGTAACGATTTGATCTGTAAACCGTTTCGGGAAGAGGTACTCTTTGAAAAGATAGCGCATCACCTGAACCTGCGTTATATTTATGAGGAAGAAAACTCCTCTACTTCTTTTTCATCAGGGACGCTACTTAAAAGTTTGACCGCTGAGGATTTGAGTGTAATGCCCACAGACTGGGTTGTCGAGTTGCACCGAGCAGCACTTTGCGTTGACGACAACCGCATCCTCGAACTCATCGAGCAAATTCCCGAAACTGAGGCAAATCTCGCTAACACTTTAACAGATTTAGTCGATAATTTTCGGATAGATATCATTATCGATTTAACTCAATTATATTATGATGAATGATTATCCATTGCCAGCGACTCCTAAAGACATTTTGATCGTTGACGATATGCCGGACAATTTGCGACTTTTATCCACTATGTTGACATCTTACGGGTATCATGTCAGGAAAGCTATTAACGGACAACTGGCTCTGCAAGGGGCGCAAATATCCCCTCCCGATCTAATTTTACTAGATATAAATATGCCGAAAATGAACGGGTATGAAGTTTGTGAGCAGTTAAAGTTAAGCGAAAAAACTAAAGATATTCCGGTAATTTTTATTAGTGCGCTAAATGATGTGCTGGAAAAAGTTAAAGCTTTTCAAGTAGGAGGAATAGATTATATTACTAAGCCGTTTCAAGTAGAAGAAGTCTTGGCCCGCGTCGAAAACCAACTTTCCCTTCGTTCGCTGCAATCGAAACTGCAACAGCAAGCTAGAGAACTGCACGATCGCAATTCTAGATTGCATGAAGAAATCGCAGAACGGCAGCGGGCTGAAGAATCAATCAGGTTTTTGCTGGAAACTACGCGGGCGATCGGCGAAGCTGTAGACTTTCACTCAGCTTTAGAAGTAATTCTGCACCAAGTTGGCGAAACCATCGGATGGGATGTAGGAGAAGCTTGGATTCCCGATGCAGAAGGAACTTTCCTGCAATCTGCCCGGGGCTGGTATGCGAGCAGCGCCAGCCTGGAATCGTTCCGCAGCAAAAGCGAACAACTGACATTTCCTATGAATGTAGGGCTGCCGGGACGAGTTTGGGCATCCAAAAAACCCGAATGGGTAGAAGATGTTTCCAGGGGCTACCCGGATTTTTGCCGAAGTCAAATAGCACTAGAACTCGGATTCAAAGCGGGTTTTGGCGTACCGATTTTGATAGGCGATGAAGTATTGGCAGTGCTCGTTTTTTTTAAAGTTTCGTCTTCTCGGAAAAACGCGCAATTTATAGACATTTTTAATGCGGTCGGCACTCAATTAGGTTCTTTAATTCAGCGCAAACAAGCAGAAGAATTGCTGCGTATTGCTCAAGAAAAATATCACAGCATTGTAGAAAATGCGATGGAAGGAATTTTTCAAAGTACACCTTCAGAACGCTATCTCAGCGCTAATCCAGCTTTGGCAAAATTGTACGGTTACGAGTCGCCAGAAGAACTGATGTCCGAGATTAAAAATATTGCTCAGCAACTGTACGTTGACCCGGAACGCCGCCTCGAATTCGTGGCTGCTATGGATGCTGAAAATGCCGTTTTGGGGTTTGAATCTATGGTATGCCGCAAAGACGGGAGCTGGATTTGGGTGTCAGAAAATGTCCGGGCAGTTCGGGATTCAAAAGGTGAGCTGATCTACTATGAGGGTACTGTTTCTGACATTACAGAGCGGAAATTAGCGCAAGAAGAGCTGAAAATTCAACAGGAACAAAGCGAGAAGTTGCTGTTAAATATTTTACCCAAACCAATAGCAGAACGCTTGAAGGCGGAGCAAACTACAATTGCTGACAGTTTTGCCGAAGTAAGTGTTTTATTTGCGGATATAGTGGGCTTTACGGAGCTGTCGGCGAGAATGTCTCCCACGGAGTTGGTAAAGCGATTGAACGTAATTTTTTCCCATTTCGACCAGTTAGCTGAAAAGTACGGTGTGGAGAAAATTAAAACTATTGGCGATGCTTACATGGTAGTCGGGGGATTGCCTACGCCGAGACACGACCACGCCGAGGCGATCGCCCAAATGGCCCTGGGAATGCAGGCACAAATAGCAAAGTTGTCCGCCGAGACAGGGGAAAAACTGGCAATTCGCGTCGGCATCAATTCCGGGCCAGTTGTTGCGGGAGTAATTGGTGTGAGCAAGTTCACCTATGATTTGTGGGGAGATACGGTGAATGTAGCAGCGAGGATGGAAGCTACGGGTTTTGCAGGCAGGATTCAAGTTACTGATGTTACTTATAAGCTTTTGAAAGATAAGTATTTGTTTGAGAGGCGAGGCGTGATTCCGGTAAAAGGTAAGGGGGATATGATGACTTATTGGTTGCTACAAAACAAGTAAAAATAGGAAATTGGGATTTTGAAGGAGGAAGGAAGAAGGAAGAAGGAAGAAGGAAGAAGGAAGAAGGAAGAAGGAAGAAGGAAGAAGTATGTTTATTTATTTAACCTGATATCTTGCATCCTTCTCAAAAGTTGAATGTTCTTGTGGGGCGTTGCTCCGACGCCGCCGAGAGAGGAATTGTGCTGGTATGATGAAAGAAGTTAACGAAAATTTACATTAAGAGTCGTGACAGCACAACAGCTAGTATCTTCAACGAGTTTTGAAAAGCTAATTTGGACTTGGAAAAGTCACAAAATCCAATATACCGTCCAAGGAGCCGGCCGCCCTCTGATCTTGATTCACGGATTTGGGGCTTCGATCGGACATTGGCGACAAAATATTCCCGTACTCGCGGCCGGCGGCTATCGCGTATTTGCTCTGGACTTGCTGGGATTCGGTGCTTCCGCCAAACCAGCCCTAGATTACACTCTGGAATTGTGGGAAGAATTGCTGACAGATTTCTCGGCGGATCTGGTGCAGGAACCGGCTGTATTTGTCGGGAATTCGATCGGCGCTTTGCTGAGTTTGATGGTAGTCGCCAACCATCCAGAAATATCAGCAGGCGGTGTCTTAATCAACTGTGCCGGCGGGCTCAACCACCGGCCGGACGAACTGAATTTCCCGCTGCGAGTAGTGATGGGGACTTTTACTAAATTAGTTCGATCGCCCCTGATCGGCCCGTTTGTTTTCAACAACATCCGCCAAAAACACCGCATCCGCAACACCCTGCGCCAAGTCTACAGAAACCCCGAAGCCATCACCGACGAACTCGTAGAACTCCTCCACGCCCCCTCCTGCGAGCCGGGAGCTCAACAGGTGTTTGCCTCAATTCTCACGGCCCCAGCAGGCCCTCAACCGTCAGAATTGCTGCCCAAAGTCGATCGTCCGTTATTGGTACTTTGGGGCGCAGACGACCCCTGGACGCCGATCGCCGGCAGCCAGATTTATCAACAATTGGCCGCCAACGGTAAACCAGTGAAATTTGTTTCAATTCCCAACACAGGCCACTGTCCCCACGACGAGCGGCCCAGTGAAGTCAATACTCTGATTTTGGACTGGCTGCTGGAAGTCAAGTAAAATTTTTCCGATCGAGGCAAGCCTTGGGCGATCGAGTCAAACCCTTGCAGTGCAAAAGTTTTGCCTCACTCCACCCCACCGGCACCCCGGCAGCAGCCGACTCAAAAAACTATTTTTGTAAAAAGTATTGACACCATTTACTGAGTCGGCTATAGTGATGGACGTGTGAGGAGCGAACCAGAAGAAGCACCGAGACGAAACACGGCCAGTCGTCGGTGCTTTTTCTGTTGAAAAGCATTTTTAAGAGTTTTAAATTATCTATAATTCACATCCCCCATATCTGTAAGCCCGCCCCGCCTTCTTCATTTCTTCCTTCGCGTCTTCGCGTCTTCGCGGTTCGTTAAATTAATCTTCAGATGCTGCAAAAAAAGTAATTGACTGGACTTGAACTCAAAAAATCCGAAAGTGTAGATTTTTTTTTCTAATCAAAACTTGATTACATAGAACTCAAAACTACACAGTTATATAATAACTTAAATATTGTCCCTGAGCTGGGGCGGGTCGATCTAGATTTTTTCCAGATGTTGGCAAACCCGCCCCTGCGGTATTGGGGCTACAAATATCAACGATCGCCCAAAACAAATTGTTCGATCGCAGCCGCCACCCCGTCTTCCTCCACATCCGGTGCCACCCAATCAGCAGCAGCCTTCACGCCATCAGGAGCATTGCCCATCGCCACGCCCACACCCGCGTAGGCAATCATTTCTAGATCGTTAAAATTGTCGCCTATCGCCATCACATTCGCCGCCTGCAAACCCAAAAGTTCCTCCGCTAAATACTGCACGGCATCTCCCTTATTCGCCGAAGGATGCGTAGCTTCAAAAAAAGTAGCAACGGATCGAGTCAAATAAAGCTCAGCAGGCGTGTAGCGCAGCCGCATACTGCTGAGCAACCCGTCGAGTACCCCCGGATTCTCGCACAAAGCCAAAACTTTCGTCGGTTCCCCCGGAATATCTCGCCGCAAATCTTTAATCACAATTGGTTCAATGCCCGATCTTTTGGCATAAATTCGGGTAGCTTCGGTAATTTCCGGCACGTAAAGTTGGTCGTCAATGTAGAAATGGATCGAAAGGAGCGGTCGCAAATCCGGTTCTTCAAAATAATCTAACAGTTGCAGAGCAGTTTGTTTCGACAGCGGCAAGTGCCGCAGCCGCTTTTGAGTAGCTTGATCTTGAATCCACGCGCCCTGGTAGCAAATCAGCGGCAATGTTGAGCCAATGTCGCGATGAAAACGCAAAGCCGATCGGTACATCCTGCCCGTAGCGATGGCCACTTTAACTCCCCGCGACTCGGCAGCCAGAATTGCCTGCTTGACGGATTCTCCGATGTCATTTGACAAACCTGCGATCGTGCCGTCGATATCCAGTACCAGTAGTTTAATCTCTGCGGTGCCAAAAGCGCGATCGGTCGCAGTCGCTGGATTTGAAGCAGTTATATTCTGCATGATTGTTTTTAGATTTTAGCTGTTGATTTGCCTGCACCAGTTTATTTTGGCACTGCCGGGATAGCAAAGTGCAACTTCTGATTTTTTGAAGACTAAGATATATATAAGTAAGTAAGCGCAAAAATCAATAATATCGAGGATGGGCCCTCCGGGGCGGGTTTAGCTAATATCACAAGATACCAGCCAGTATAGTGCTACAAAACCCGCCCTCCCCATCTAATGTTTTTTTGTAACCACTTACTTAATATCCATAAAAGCCGCCAGTTTACAGCCGTAAAAACAGCCCTCTTCCTGCGTTATGTATTCCCACTTACTCAAGTAGACCACTTTCATAAAATCCTGCAACTGGAGGCAATATCTAAACCATTATGTTATCATTCATTTTCACTTCTTTAATCTCAAATCGTCAATCTCAAATCGTCAATCTCAAATCGTCAATCTCAAATCTTCAATCGGAAATTTAAAATCTTCAATCTTCAATCTAAAATCTAAAATCTAAAATCTAAAATCGTTATGATTACCATTCCGGGATACCGCATTGACGGAAAAATTTATACAAACTCTCACACAGCTATTTATCGAGGGATACAGCTTGAGGAACAAAAACCCGTTATCCTCAAAACTCTCACGCCACCATACCCTACCCCTGCGCAAATAGCCCAACTCCTGCACGAATCCGAAATCATTAAAAAATTAAATTTCCCAGGAATAGTCAAGCTTTACAAAATAGAAAAATATAATCACTTTCCTGTTTTAGTTTTAGAAGATTTTGGCGGCATTTCCCTAAAAGACTTTCTCAGCAACAACCAGCTAGAGTTACAACAATTTCTGCAGATTGGCATAAAACTAGCAGAAACTATCGGGCAACTCCACGAACACCACATCATCCACAAAGATATTAAACCCAGCAATATTATTGTCAATATCGAGACCGGAGATGTCAAGATTGCTGATTTTGCGATCGCCTCGCTGCTACCAGGCGAAAATCAAGCCCTCAGCCATCCCAATTTACTCGAAGGAACCCTGGCCTATATGTCTCCCGAACAAACCGGACGCATGAATCGGGCGATCGACTACCGCACCGATTTTTATTCTTTAGGCGTCACTTTTTATGAAATGCTCTGTGGCGAATTGCCTTTTAATGCGATCGATCCAATGGAGTTAGTACACTGCCATATTGCGAAAAACCCAGTTTCTCCTTGTAAGAATAGAAAGCATAAAATAGAAGGTATAATCAATCAAGCAGAAACCGAGGAGATTCCTCAAGTCGTTTCCGATCTCGTGATGAAACTACTAGCAAAAACCGCCGAAGATAGGTATCAAAGTGCTTTCGGACTGGGGTGCGACTTAGAGAAGTGTCTCGAACAACTCCAAACAACGGGCGAAATTTCTCACATCACCCTCGGCGAGCAAGATCGATCGAGTCACCTGCAAATTTCCCAAAAGCTTTACGGGCGAGAAGCCGAAGTTAATCTACTGCTAAGTGCCTTCGAGCGCATGAGGCGAGGCAATACAGAAATCGTGCTGATTTCCGGTTGTGCCGGTCTGGGAAAATCGTGGTTAGCCTATGAACTATCTAAGCCGATAGTGCGGGAAAACGGGTATTTTATTGACAGCAAATTTGAGCAATTTAAGCGCGATATTCCCTACGGTTTTTTGTTCCAAGCTTTTCAAGACTTATTGCGGCAAATACTCACAGAAACTCCCGCTCAAGTCCAAGTTTGGAGACAAAAAATATTAAATGCTCTCGGCGGCAACTGCCAAGTAATTATTGAAGTTATTCCCGAAGTAGAACTGATTGTCGGGCCGCAACCCCCAGTGCCAGATTTAGGAGCAAATGAATCTCAAAACCGCTTTAATTTAGTATTTCAAAAATTTATCCGCGTCTTTACTCAAAAAAAACACCCTCTGGTAATATTCCTCGACAATTTGCAGTGGGTCGATTCAGCATCACTCAAGTTAATACAACTGCTAGCAACTGACCTGGAAAGTCAATACTTATTAATAATTGGAGCCTATCGAGAACAGGAAGTAGATGCAAATCATCCCGTGATGCTGACGACCGAAGCAATTAGCAAAGCAGGCGTGACTGTAAGTGCGATCGCCCTTTCGCCATTTGATATTAACAGCGTCAATCAATTCGTTGCAGACACTCTGGACTGCGCACCAGAAAAATCGCTAACTTTAGCAGAATTGCTCTTTAAACAAACCGCAGGAAATCCATTCTTTTTGAAGCAATTTATGAAGTCTCTTTACTCAAAAAAATTGCTCCAGTTTAAATTTGAACAGTCGGAAAAAATTTTAGACCGAGCCGAACGTAACATTTCTGAATTTACCCAAACAAGCCCAGATCTAGTAGTTAAAAAATGCCAACTTCAAGGCGAGTGGCAGTGGGATATCGAACAAATACAAGCAATGGGAATAACTGACAATGTTGTAGAATTAATGATAGATAATATTCAAAAACTTTCAGATAATACCCAGAAATTGCTCAAAATAGCCGCTTGTATCGGCAACAAATTTGATTTAGGAATTCTCTCGACTATCTGCGAAAAACCTCTCGCTTCCGCAGCAACAGACCTCTGGGAAGCACTTCAGTCCGGTCTGATTTTGCCCGTGAATAACGCCTACAAAATTCCGATAGCGCTAGCAGCAAACACAGAATTAACAAACCAAATATCTAGAGAGTTTACAGATGAATTGTCCCTACCTGTTGGTGATGCTGCTGGCGCGAGTTACAAATTTTTGCACGAGCGAGTGCAGCAAGCAGCTTATGCTTTAATCTCCGATTCTCAGAAACAAGAAACCCATCTCAAAATAGGCAGATTTTTGCTGCAAAATGCGCATCCAGAGCAATTAGAAAAGCATATTTTTGATACGGTCAATCAGCTAAATGCAGCCCAAACAATTATCAGCGATGAATTAGAAAAATTTCAATTATGCCAATTAAATTTAATTGCAGGCCGCCAAGCAAAAGCAAGTGCAGCTTACGAACTCGCCGTCAAGTATTTAACCGCAGGTATTGAGCTGCTTCCCCCGGAAAGTTGGCAAACTGACTACGATTTGACTCTTGCGCTCTACGAGTCAGCGGCAGAAGCAGCTTACCTAAATACGGATTTTGAACAAATGGAAAAATGGGCAAAAATTGTCCTGCAACAAGCAAAAAATGAACTAGACAAAATCAAAGTTTTTGAAGTTAGAATCACAGCTTGTGCGATGCAAACCAAACTCCAAGAATCGGTAAAAATTGGTCGAGAAGCACTAAAAATGTTAGGAATCAACTTTCCAGAATCGCCGAGTCCTCTCCACATTCAGCAAGTATTAAGCCAAACCGCAGCTTATTTTACCGAAAAAAAGATAGAAGATTTAATTAACTTGCCTGTGATGACTGAGCTGCGAAAACTAGCAACAATGCGCCTGCTTTCCAGTATGTTTTCAGCTACGTTTATAGTTGAGCCAGTGCTGCTGCCGCTGATTGTATGCGAGCAAGTTAATTTATCTATTAACTACGGAAATTCTGCTTTTTCCGCCTTCGGTTATGCTAATTACGGAGCTATTTTAAAAGGAATATTTAGAGATATTGAATCAGGCGAGCGCTTCGGTCAATTAGCTTTAAAGTTGATAGATAAATTAAATGCTGTAGAGTTTAAAAGCAAGACGCTTAATTTAGTAGCATTCATTTTGATGCACGGCAAGCATCATGTTAAAGACACTTTGCCGCTGTTAGAGGAAGCCTATCAAAGCGCGCTCGAAAACGGTGATTTAGAAGGTGTCGGATATTCGGCAGTAAATATTTGTCAGTCTTTGTATTTCCTCGGTCAGGAATTGCCGCAAGTAGAACAAAAAATGGCGACTTACAACCATTTGCTGTATCAACTAAAGCAAGAGACGGTATTGACTTGGAATCAAATATATCGGCAAACAGTTTTGCAATTGATGGGAAACTTAGCAAGTTCTGAAGTTTTATTAGGTGAAGCTTACAACGAAGAAAAATTGTTGCCACTGCTGTTGACAGCTAACGATCGGGTTGGACTCCAGCACTTTTATTTACAGAAATTAATTTTAGCGTATTTATTTGGAGATGTCGAGCGAGCGCTAGAATATGCAGCGCAAGCCGAAGTTTATTTAGACGGAGTTGCAGGCTTTATTAATGTTCCTGAATACCATTTTTACGAGGCTCTCGTGCGACTAGCAGCATATTCATCTGCCACAAAAGAAGAACAAGAAGAGCATCTTTTTTACGCAACAGGTAACAGAAAAAATTTGCAAAAGAAAGCGCTCTCTGCCCCTATGAACCTTCAGCACAAGTGCGACTTAATCACCGCAGAAAAAGCGCGAGTCTTGGGCAATATTGTGAGAGCAATGGAATATTACGACTCCGCAATTCAAGGCGCCCAAGAAAACGGATACATACAGGTACAAGCACTTGCAGCAGAATTGGCCGGAGCATTTTATCTATCCATAGGGCGATCAAAAATTGCTAAGACTTACTTGATAGAGGCACGTTATTGCTATCAGCGCTGGGGAGCCAAAGCCAAGGTAGCGCATTTAGAATCAAAATACTCGCAGTTGCTAACTTCAGCCTTGATTTCAACTAATATCGAAACTCACAAATCTATCAGCAGCGCTTCCACTACCAGCAGCAGTGCAGGCGCGCTAGATTTGACAACAGCAGTCAAAGCATCGCAAGCCTTAGCTGGCGAAATAGTTCTAGACAAACTGCTGGCAAAAATGATGAAAATTGTTATTGAAAATGCCGGGGCGCAAAGAGGCTTTTTAATACTAGAAAAATCCGGTCAATTGGTGATTGAAGCATCAGGATCTGTAGATGTCGATCGCGTTGCTGTCATGCAATCAATTCCGATAGATTTTGTAGCAGAGGAGCGAGAAGTAACTTTGCTGGCAGTTGCAGTTGTCAACTATGTGGCTCGTACCCAGGAAAGCGTAGTTTTAAACGATGCCGCCCGCGAAGGACAATTTACTCGCACACCCTATATAATTGCCGTTCAACCTAAATCAATTCTTTGCACTCCTTTAATCAATCAAGGTCAACTCAGCGGCATTCTATATTTAGAAAACAATCTGACTACAGGCGCTTTTACGCCAGACAGATTAGAAATATTAAAACTGCTGTCTTCTCAAATTTCTATCTCGATCGAAAACGCTCAACTTTACGCCAATTTGCACCAATTTAATCATAATCTAGAAAATTCAGTACAGCAGCGTACCTCCGAGCTATCCCAAACTTTAGAAGACCTAAAATCGGCTCAAAATAAGCTGGTAGAATCGGAAAAAATGGCCGCCCTGGGAGGGTTGGTTGCAGGTGTTGCCCACGAAATCAATACTCCAATCGGTATCGGCATCACCGCCGCTTCTCTGCTCGCTGAAAAAGCCACAAAATTTTTTGAGCTTTACAGCAACGGCCAAATTAAACGCTCTGAGTTAGAAAAGTTTCTGGATACCGCCATGCAAAGCAGTAATATGATCTTATCGAACCTCACGCGGGCGGCAGACTTGATTCACAGTTTTAAAGAAGTCGCAGTAGATCAGTCGAGCGAACTCAAACGCACGTTTAACTTAAAAAACTATCTAGAGGAAATTTTGACATCCTTAAGTGCCAAACTCAAAAGAACTAAACACAAAATAGAGATTAAGTGCGATGAAAATATTTTACTGAACAGTTACCCTGGCGTGCTGTGTCAAATAGTGACAAATCTGGTGTTGAATTCCCTAATTCACGCTTACGATAGAGAAGACGAAGGAATTCTGACCTTTGATTTCAAACTAGAGGGCGATCGGCTAATATTTGAATATTCCGATAACGGCAAAGGAATTGCCCCAGAAAATCTCAGTAAAATTTTTGAACCGTTTTTTACCACCAAAAGAGGTCAGGGCGGTACCGGATTGGGACTGCACATTATTTATAACCTTGTTACTCAAAAACTCAACGGCACAATTCGCTGCGAAAGTCAAGTTAAAAAAGGCACAAAATTTATGATTGAATTTCCCGCTAAAATGAGCAGTTAGTTATTAGGCCGCCAACATGGATATAAGTTTTATTTAGGAGAACGATAAATGTCAGAAGCTAGTAAAAACCTGTTGGCTGCGGGCGATGACGAATTAATCGCGGCGGGCGACGATGAATTAATATTTGCCGAGGAAGACGAGGCGGAACAAAAACCGCTTGAAGAAAGTTGGAAAATATTAATTGTCGATGATGAAATAGAAATTCACAATATTACTAAACTAGCCTTGAACGATTTTAAGTTTGAAGGTAAAAGTATAACATTTATCAGCGCTTACTCAGGAAAAGAAGCTAAAGAAATAATCCAAAATAACTACGACATAGCATTGATTTTACTCGATGTAGTTATGGAAACAGAAGAAGCAGGCTTGGAAGTAGTTAAATACATCCGCGATATTTTAAATAATCAAGTAGTGCGAATTATTTTACGCACTGGACAGCCCGGACAAGTACCAGAAGATGTAGTAATTGTCAGCTACGATATCAATGATTACAAAACCAAAACAGAACTTACTAACAAAAAATTATTTACCACAGTAGTCACCGCACTGAGAGCATTTAGATCGCTCAATCAAATCGAGTCCAGCAAAAGCGAACTCGAAAAAATAGCCACCGCATCAGCCCGTTTTGTACCGCGTGAATTTTTGAAGTTTCTCAAAAGAGAAAGCATCGTTGATGCCAGACTAGGAGACTCTGTACAAGCAGAAATGACGATTATGTTTGCCGATATTCGCTCATTTACAAGTCTGTCCGAAAGTATGTCTCCCCGAGAAAACTTTGAATTTCTTAACTCTTACTTAAGCCGAGTTGGCCCAGTTATCCGCGAGTACAACGGTTTTATAGATAAATACATTGGTGACGGGATTATGGCTTTGTTTCCTAACAGGGCTGAAGATGCTGTGCAAGCAGCAATTGAGATGCAGCAGCAAGTGAAAATTTATAACAGACACAGGCAAAACAGTGGCTATCAACCTATTTCGATAGGGATTGGCTTGCATACGGGGACTTTAATGTTAGGTACGATTGGCGAAGCGGAACGAATGGAAAGTACGGTAATTTCTGATGCCGTTAATTTAGCTTCCCGCGTGGAAGGATTGACAAAGCTTTATGGAGTTGCTATTGTAGCTAGCGTCCAAACCCTTTGCCGGATAGACGATCCTCAACATTACAAGTGCCGGTTTCTCGATCGCGTTCAAGTCAAAGGTAAACAAACACCTGTTGCTGTATTTGAAATTTACGATGGCGACTCGGCGACAATGATCGAACTAAAAGCACAAACTCAAACTTATTTTGAACAGGGAATTTTTTTTCACTACCAGCAGCAATTCGCGCAAGCAAGGCAAATGTTTCTGCGCGTTTTGCAAGTCAACAAGTATGATAAGGCAGCAGCTTTTTATGCAGAACGCTGCGATATGTTGATGAAAAATGCAGTCATTATGACTCTGGAAGGAATTGAAATTTAATTAAGGGGTAATGGGTTCTGGGTAATTGATAATTGGTAATTAGTAGTTTTTCTTTCTTCCCTCGAACCACTTCCTTCTCCCCCATGCGCTTAAAATCCCTTGATGTTTTTCGCGGAATTGCGATCGCCTCCATGATTTTAGTCAACAACCCCGGCAGTTGGAAACACATTTACTGGCCGCTAGAACACGCAGAATGGCACGGCTGCACTCCCACAGACTTAGTATTTCCGTTTTTCCTGTTCATCGTTGGCTGCGCGATGTCCTTTTCCCTGTCAAAATATAGCCAAACTACTACAAAAATAAACACAAATATTTACTGGCGAATTGCACGGCGCGCCGCTATTCTGTTTGTATTAGGATTGCTGCTAAACACATCTTCGATCGCCCTTGACGTACTTCTCAACAGCGCCCCAGTGGAAAACTTCGGTAAAATCCGCATCATGGGAGTATTGCAGCGCATCGGCTTAGCTTATTTTATGAGTGCGATCGCCATTCTCAACCTTTCCCCGCGCAATCAAAAACTGCTCGCTGTTGCCGTGCTTTTGGGCTATTGGGGTGCATTAACCGTATTTGCTGTAGGGGGGTACACTGCCGGCGAACTCACGCCAGAAGGAAATTTAGGAGGATATGTCGATCGGCTAATTCTCGGTAGCCAACACCTGTACAAAGGCGGCCCCTTCGACCCCGAAGGATTGTTGAGTACCTTACCCGCAGTTGTAACAGTCCTCACAGGCTACTTTACCGGAGAATGGCTGCGAGTACAGCAAATCAAAACCCGCACCAGTATCAACTTAGCAATCTGCGGCCTCAGTTGCGTGGTAATCGGTCACTTGTGGGGATTTTTATTTCCGATCAACAAACAACTTTGGACAAGTTCTTATGTAGTTTTTACGGCTGGTTGGGCGTTGCTATTGCTAGCCACTTGCTACGAAACAATAGAAGTGCGAGGTTGGAAATGGGGGAGGCCGTTTGAAATCATGGGAGTGAATGCAATTTTTTTGTTTGTCGCTTCCGGTATAGTTGCCAGAATTCTCTTAAAAACTCATATCGGTACTGGTGGAAATGTTCCAACAACATACACTTGGATTTATGAAAACTGGTTTGTGCCGTGGGCGGGGCCGCTGAATGGTTCCCTAGCATTTGCCGTGACTGCGGTATTATTTTGGTGGTTAATTTTGTATGGAATGTACCGCCGTGGTTGGGCGATAAAAATTTAAGTAGTTTCGTCTGTAGTGGATATACCTCTTCTCATGATATGAGAAAAGGGCGAGCTTCCGATCGAGACGCCTGTTTAGGTTACAATTGAAGGCAGGAGGATTTTTTATGCCGACTACTGCTCAAGAAATCTATATTCAAGTTGTCCACACTTTGTCACCAACGGAACGGTTACGCTTGGCAACTCTGATCCTCAACGAGTTATCGCAGCATAATGTCGCTGTCGTCGAACAAAGTGATACCTGGACTGAGGAAGATTGTTTCGATGTAACAACCTTTTCTTTGCAATACGCAGCTACACTTTTCCCGGAGAGTGAGGAGATGGATTAGTGAAATTCAATCCTGGTGATGTAGTAACAGCAGATTTTCCTGGTGTCACAGGTGTTAAACGTCGCCCTGTTGTGGTTTTGTCCTCGACTACTTATCATAGAAACCGCCCTGATTTCATAGTTGGGTTAATCACTACCCAGACAACAAATCTTGGCTCTACTGACTATACTCTGCAAGATTGAGCATCCGCAGGTTTGAGAATTGTATCTGTTTTCCGCAGTTTAATTCTTACTTTACCGCCTTCTGCCAACCTGATTTTGATAGGGCATTTATCCGAACGTGATTGGAGTGCTGTTCGCGCCTGTGTAAAAGTAGCTTTAGTAGAATTGGACGATCGCCCACCGTCATCAGATTCATGACTCCCAAAAATTTTTATATGACATCCACACTACCTATCATTCATAGCGACCCCGACATTTTAGGGGGAAATCCTGTCTTTATGGGTACTCGCGTCCCGATGAAGACTGTGCTTGATTGTCTCGAAGCTGGTGATTGGCTAAATGAGTTTCAAAGGCTTTTTTCCTAGTGTCAGCCCCGATCGAGCGATTTCAGTTGTCGCAATGATACGATCGCCACATAACAACATTTAACGTTTATTGATGTCCGCTTCCTCAACATCGATCGCCCTTTGATCGGAAATCCGATCGCACACGCGCCACAACTTCCACAAATTACCGCCCCAACCCCGCCCAGGTCAAGGATTTCGCCTATTTCTCCCTCGCACGCCACCGATCGCTAACTATAACTGAGCCCTAATCGCTAAAATTAAAAAAAGATACGTAATAGGCAGGCCCGGTCAATGATCCCAACAGTTATAGAACAATCCGGTCGCGGCGAACGCGCCTTTGACATTTACTCGCGACTCCTGCGCGATCGCATCGTCTTCTTGGGTCAACAGGTTGACTCTGACTTGGCTAACCTGATCGTTGCCCAATTGCTATTTTTAGACGCCGAAGACCCCGAGAAAGATATTTACCTCTATCTCAACTCCCCTGGGGGTTCGGTGACAGCAGGTATGGGCATTTTTGACACGATGAACCACATCCGCCCCGATGTTTGCACCATTTGTCTCGGTTTGGCAGCCAGCATGGGCGCTTTTCTGTTGAGTGCCGGCGCTAAAGGCAAGCGGATGAGTTTGCCTCACTCCCGGATTATGATCCACCAACCTCTAGGCGGAGCTCAAGGACAGGCAACCGATATTGAAATTCAGGCCAAAGAGATTTTGTACCACAAACGCCGCCTGAACGAACATCTTGCCAACCATACCGGTCAGCCGCTTTCCCGCATTGAAGAAGATACCGAACGGGATTTCTTCATGTCCGCTGAAGAAGCAAAGGACTACGGATTAGTCGATCAAGTGATCGATCGCCGTCCTTCCGCCAGCCGCCCGATCGCCGCTGTCGTCTAAATGAAAAGTTAAAAATCAAAAATGAGGAAATATTCTTCATTTTTGATTTTTAATTTTTAACAGTCATATAGCAGTTTTCAGTGGAGTGAATTACAGATGCTGGGGCGCATGATACGGCGTCATAGTTAAGTCCTTACTGTATTTCATACAATTGAAAACTGCTATATGTAGCTTTTTCTTAAAAAACATCACACCTAGAAACTCTACATAATTACTAGGGCAAAGATTCGAGATATTGCAGGAAGTCGAACAATTCTTCTCGATTTAAGAAGTGCCGCGCTTCTTTGCCGTAACCTTGTTTGAGATAATCTTTTCCTTGGTTGGGAGTCCAGCCCAACCGCTTGATTTCCTCAGTGGTTCTGCTGTAGATTTCCAGATATTCTAGAAAATCTACTAACTGTTCGCTAGAAAGCTCTCTCTGCGACGACTTGCCGTAATTTTGTTCGAGACAGTCGCTTTCCTGTTTTTTCTTCCATTGCAGGCGTTTGAGGATGGCGTCTATTTGGGCGATCGTATCAGAATTATCCTCGATCGCATCGCTCGGGATTCCCACTGCGATCGGTTGCAATTCCCTGACTTCGGCCGCACCCTGTAGCAGTTCACTTGGGCTAGCAGTCGGCACATCCAGTTCCGCGATCGGTTCGCCGTAGCTGGAAGAAAGCCAAGCGTCCGAGTCTAACTGCTTCGGTACAAATCCAGTAGCCTCCACGCGATCGACCGTTGGCGGCAGCGGTTCCGGTACAGGTGCGATCGGCTCTTCATTTAATTTCGCTTCAGTATTGACAGAACTGCTTTGATGTGGTACAGAAACTTTGTCGGCAACAGGCATTTCTAGAACAGGAAGAGGAGCAAGAGCAGGCGGAACAGGAACGGGAACAGCAGCAGGAGGGGGAACGGGAACAGCAGCAACCGGAACACTTGTCGGCGGAACAGGAACCGGAACAGCAGCAACCGGAGCAACCGGAGCAACCGGAGCCGGAGAAACACTCGCGATCGCACTCGCGGGATCGGCAAATCCGAGGACAGCGAACGATCGCAACCGGGCGCGGTCTTCAGCATCCTCAACAGACTCAGCAGCCGACATAGCCGTAGCAAGAGTTTTGCCGTCAACCTGAACCAGACAGCGAACAACAAACTTACCGTGATGAACAGTCAGCAACTCACAGATTAACTGTCCAGCGGGATAAAGGGCGCGAAATTCAGCAAACATAATTTTTTGACCCCGAAACCAGGAGGGGCTTATGACTTAAGTGTAGTACAGCCCAAAGAAAACAATTTTCTGAAAGCACATATTCAACATACAATAAATTAAAGGTGAGTCATCCGCGCAACCTTTCACGCCACTAAACCCCATCCCACATCCAGCGGTTTAAGCTAACAAGCATCGGGCGTCATTTCTATCTATAGGAGATGACACAGCAACTAAGCAAAAGTAGTAAAAGTCTCCGGTTTTGTGTACCTTGCACTTTCTACAGCACAGATTGCTCCCGACCCGCTCGTTGCACCTCCGTCCGCAAGGGCAGATCGCGTGCAAAAAACAGGGGCATCGCAGCAGCGAGCTACTAGCAATTTTGCCTTGAGCCGGTAAATTCTTTGCTAAAGCAAGAAGCAAGAGGCACTTCAAAAGGCAGAAGGAACAAGGCAGAAGGAACAAGGCAGAAGGAAGAAATGCAAATTTTCTCCCTCTCCATCTCTCCATCGGCTCATCCTCGACTCAAGCCGTCGCTTTCAGTATCGAGCCATCTTTTAAGAACCGACAGGGGCTTTCTAATTCGCGAAGTGCTCGGCGCTGCTGACCTAAAAGCAAACAAACCAACGCTAAAAAATTGTATTGGGGAATAGCGTGCGGGACAGTTTTCTGCACCGTCAGCCGTCAGTTCAAGACAGACAGCAGACAATTAGCACGAAGCCCGTGTCGGGAGAGAAGCTCAAAAAATCCTCGCGCTCAAACAAGGTGGCTGTGCTCGCGTCTCCACCTATTAACCCGCGCATTTGTTGGGAAGCAGGCACTGCGAGGGCCCGAGGGAGTGCGGCTGATTTCGCCAAAATTAGACTAATTGCTGGAAACAAGAGGATCGATCGCTACATGGAATTTTCTATCGCTGCACTGCTGGCAAATTTTACAGAAGACAAATTAGTGGCTCCTAAAGCATTGGAGAAAAAACTCGACTGCAACGACGCCACCAGTCAACTCAAACTTCAAATCGCATTAGAAGCTCTAGAGAAAATTGGCATATTAGTCAAAGACAAAGGCCGCTATCGCCGAGTAGCTGAAGACGACGTAGTAGAAGCAAAACTGCGCTGTTCGAGCAAAGGATTTTGCTTTGCAATTCAAGACGCCGAAGGCTCAGAAGACGTTTACGTGCGGGAAAGTCACCTCTCGACAGCTTGGAATGGCGATCGAGTCTTAGTCAAAATCATCAAAGAAGGTAGCCGCCGCCGATCGCCCGAAGGCGAAGTCATGCTCATCCTCGAACGCGCCAACCCCTCGGTACTGGCGCGAGTCAAGCAAACCGCCACCCCCACCGGCCGCGTCAGCTACAGAGCAATCCCACTGGACGATCGCCTGTTGTTTGAACTAGACTTGCTCGCAAATGGCACAAATCTCCAAGAGGCGATCGACCACCTAGTACACGTCGAAGTCAAACGCTACCCCCTCGGCACTCATCGACCAGTCGGCAAAGTAGTACAGGTACTCGGTTCCGACGCCGAAGCCGCTGACGACCTCGACATCGTATGCTGCAAACACGACTTGCCGCGATCGTTCCCCGCCGCCGTCATCAAAGCAGCCGAAAACTTGCCCAGCAAAGTCAAAAAAACCGACATCAAAAAACGGCTAGACTTGCGTAACATCCTGACAGTTACCTTCAGCAAAAACGAACCGGGAACAATCAACAGCGAAAACGATGCCCCTCAAGCTGAGCAGGAAAATCTCTCCGAAGGAGCAGCCGAAAACGAGTTTGACCCGACCTCATTCCTCTCCGATCCGCCAGTGGAACGCGCTTTGTCGATCGAAACCCTGAAGCCCGGCCGCTGGCAAATAGGAATCCACATCAGCGACGCCGCCGAGTACGTGCAGCCAGAAACCCCGATCGACCGCGAAGCCCGCAAGCGAGGCACCGCCGCCCATCTGGGAGACAAAATCATCGCCGTACTGCCAGAAATCCTCAACGAGCGCTGCTCTCTGCTGCCCGATACCGAACGGCTGGCCTTCAGCATACTGCTGACCCTAGACGAATCAGGAGAACTCCTAGAATACGAAATTCAAACCAGCGTCATTCAAATTGACTACCACCTCACCTACCAGCAAGCTCAAGCAATTCTCGAACCAGGCGATGCCGAAGAGCACCCTTTATCATCCGCCCTCCGTCCTTTCCTAGATCAAATGGGGGCCGCCTCACAGGCAGCCAGACAGGCAAGGCTCAAGCGGGGAGCTTTTGAACTAAACTTGCCCGACGCGAACTCTCACTTCGACGACGAAGGCGAATTAGGAGCTTTTGCAACGGCTCCCCCCGCCCAGTCGGCTGTCTCCGAGTTGGTGGTACTCGCCAACCAAGCTGTCGCCACCCACCTGCAAGCCTTGGGAGTCCCAGCAATCTACCGCGTCCAGCCGATGCCAGACCCGGCAGACATTCAAGAGTTCATCAAACTCTCGAACAACCTCGGAGGCGAACTGTATCTCGAAACCGAAGAAGAAGTTCTGCCCTTTGACTTTCAGCGATTTACCCAGCAGTTTGCCGGCTTGAAGTCCGAAAGAGTTCTCACCTACCTGCTCGAAGACACGATGAAGCCCGCTGTTTACAGCACAACTCCCAAGCCGCACTTCGGTTTGGGGCTGTCGGAGGGTTACACGCGCTGCACTTCGCCGCTTTCCCGCTACGCCGATTTGTTGGTGCTGCGGGTGTTGCAAGCGGTGTTCGAGCAAGGCCGCAGCAGCCGCACAACACGGGCTAAGGAAAAAGTTGACTTGCACCATTCCTCCTGTCACGGTCAAATTACTTGGAATGTTCTCCCCCCAGACTTGCACCACGAATTTGAGACAGAGTTTGCATCGGCCGTGGTACACCTGACGGAACGCGAAAGAGTTGCTGAAGACGCTGAAAGCGATTTGCAGGGATTGAAGAAAACGGGATTGATGAAAGAACGCACCGGTCAAACTTTCCAAGGTTTGATTACAGGCGTGCAGTCTTACGGTTTCTTTGTGGAAATTGAGGTGCGGCCTCCCGAGAGCGACATCCTGCGTGTTGAGGGACTGGTACACGTTTCTTCGCTGAAGGATGATTGGTACGAATATCGATCGCGCCAGCAAACTCTAGTGGGCCGCAAAAACCGCAATCAGTACCGTTTGGGCGATCGGGTAGAAGTTCAAGTCAAGAGTGTTGACTACTACCGCCAGCAAATTGATTTAGTTGCAGTTGGCGGCGGCAGCCAAGCTTTTGATGATGATGAATAATCCGTTGACTGTTGACTGTTGACAGTTAACTTTTCTCAATACTTAGTTGTCATTGTCGGGCAACTAAGTATTGAGAAGTGGGCTGCCAACTATACTCAGCAATTATCAATAAATAATTAAGGACTAATATCCAATCCGGTAGCATCGTCGGGCGTCAAATGCAGTCAAAATTCAACAATCACGGACGGTGCAACCGGAATTTATATAGTTTATCTGCGTTAATCTGTGTTAATCTGCCTGTATCTGCGGTGAAAAAAAGAGAATTTATTAACCGCAGATGACAAGGGATGAACGCTGATTCACGCAGAGGTTGAGAAGAGATATATGAATAATTCCGATGCTAACAGATTTGATATAACAACTAATTCCTAACAACAGTCAACCGTCAACTAACAAATAATTAATGACGAATAACTACCCCCTCATTGTAGGAGTTACCGGTGCATCGGGACTGATTTATGCGGTGCGAACTCTCAAGTTTCTGTTGGAAGCCGATCGCGCTGTGGAACTGGTAGCATCGAAATCTACTTACATGGTTTGGCAAAGCGAACAGAACATCCGAATGCCTGCTGAACCGACACTTCAAGAGGAATTCTGGCGAGAAAAAGCAGGAGTACCCACAATGGGTAAACTCCGATGCCATCCCTGGCAAGATGTCGGTGCTAATATTGCTAGCGGCTCGTTTCGCACCCAAGGGATGATCGTTATTCCCTGTAGCATGAGTACACTAGGCAAGTTGGCGGCTGGCTTGAGCTCGGATTTACTCGAAAGAGCGGCCGACGTTCAACTCAAGGAAGGGAGAAAATTGGTACTCGTGCCTCGGGAAACGCCTTTTAGTTTGATTCACCTGCGGAATTTGACTACCTTGGCAGAAGCGGGAGCTAGAATTGTACCAGCGATTCCCGCTTGGTATCACAATCCGCAAACTATTGAAGATTTGGTAGACTTTGTGGTGGCTCGCGCTTTAGACCAGTTGGGGATTGATTGCGTTCCTATCAAACGCTGGAAGGAAGAAGAGTAGTAATTAGTAATTAATCATTAGTCATGAGTTATTAGTTATTAGTCATTTACAAATTACCAATTACAAATTACCAATTAAAATTCGATATGCGTGGTGTTTTTTTGCTAGTGATTGTGGTAGGGCTAACTATTTTTGCCCTCCAAAATGTGGAGCCGGCATTATCGCTGGTGTTTTTGGGAGTTCGATCGCCTGCTTTGCCCTTATCTATCTGGATTTTGCTGAGCATGGCGGTGGGAGCTGTCACGTCTTTATTGATTTCTGGTTTGGTCGCTTTTTCAAATTATCTATCTTCAACGCAAGGCCGCACCGGCCGCGACAGTCGCAGCCGTCCCGATACTTTCGCAGAAGACAGGAGAACGCCTTACACGCCGCCTCCCCCTCCTAGAAAACAGGAAATTGACCCGGATCTGAATAGGGAAAATAGCCAAACTCAGGCTGCTGGTTCTTACCGAACTGAGTACGGCACGCCGGCAGGTTACAGTGCCCGGACTTTCCAGCAAGAAACTCCGAACCCGGATGGGGCGAAGGATTACGCTCAACCGGGGACTTATCAAGCAGCAGACGATGAGGACGATTGGGTTTCAGATGGCTCAAAATCCGGCTCTCAAGGTGGCGATGACGATTGGGGGGACGATCGCGATTTTCCAGAGCAACCGCAGGTAAATGACGTTGCAGAGGCAAATCCGAGGGATTACGAAGCTAAACAGGAACCGAAAAGCAAGTCTTGGGCTGGCTCGGTATACTCTTACGGCTATCGAGATCCAAACCAGTCTGGGGTGGGGCAAACAGAGTCTATCTACGATGCAGAGTATCGGGTGATCGTTCCCCCGCAAGAGGCGATACCTAAACCCGCTGATGAAGCAGCGAAAAATCCTAGTGCAGAAACAGAGGATGATTGGGGATTGGATGAGGGTGATGAGTTTGAGGACGACGATCGCCCCAGTGACGGATCGATTAACCTGAAAAAATAGAAAAATATGGGAGGATTTGGCAGTGGATTTGTTGAGGGGAGTAAATATCTATCTCGTCGGGATGATGGGTGCGGGAAAAACAACGGTGGGGCGGATTTTGGCAAGAAAATTAAAATACCGTTTTTTTGATACTGATGAACTAATTGTTCGAGTTGCTAATCAGTCAATTGCTGAGATTTTCGAGCGAGAAGGGGAAGAGGGTTTTCGGGAACTAGAAACTAAAGTGCTCGGCGAATTGTCTGCTTATAAAAATTCCGTCGTGGCTACGGGCGGCGGCATTGTGGCGCGATCGATGAATTGGGGTTACTTGCACTACGGTGTAGTGGTTTGGCTGGATGTGCCTGTAGATCAACTGTACGATCGACTGCGTTCGGACACCGCTCGACCCTTACTGCGCGAGGGCGAGATTAAATCTAAGCTGCAAAGCCTTTTGAACGAGCGAGAGCGTTTCTACACTCAAGCAGATGTCCGAGTCTCCACCCGTGGAGGGGAAAGGCCTGAAGAAGTTGCGGCTAGGGCGATCGAGGAAATCAAAAAAGTTATCAAACCAGAAACCGGGCCCGATCTCAATTGATACATTAAGCAACCGGGTTTCTGAGAAATTAACAGGTTTTTGAGGACTTGCGATCGCACTTCCCAAAAAATAATGCAACCATACGCCAGCTCCAAACCAGCATATTCATAAGTCGTTCTAAAATCTAAAATCTAAAATCTAAAATCTAAAATTTACAATTGTATAACTTGAGTAAAAATACTTATTTTTGCCTGAGAGTGTCAGTTTAACCGCGCCATGTTTGGGAATCAACCGGGTTTGAGCGGATCTGATGCGTAAGCTTTATAAGTATGAGGATGTGGCGATGCGGAGATTTTATACAAGAACTAATCGCAGACTCGTCTGATGCGTTAAAGTCGGCTCTTGAGTTCTCCCTAAAAATAAAATGGCCCCACCGCTGAAGGGCTGTAGGGCGCAAGGACAGTTAAACGCTAACTTGATTGTCGGGAAATTTAGCATCGATGCTATCCTCCTATGTGACGATTTTACGATCGTCCATTCACTCATCAACTCTCTCGTATCAAAAAATGTAACCCAGCACCGATCGAATTCAACCTGTCCTATTCTAAAAACAATACCTCATGCATTCTGACGAGCAGCTCCCTAAAGCTGCTTTTTTATTGCGATCGAGTTTTTGGCTGCCGGAGTTGCGGGATCTTATCTTGGGAATAAGATTTTGAGCAATAGTCGCTACACCTCAAATACTGCGATAGCGGTTTTCACTTCCACTCCAGGTTCGTCGGTAATTGGTAATTGAGAATTGGTAATTTGTAACGCGCAACAGGGAATCGGCTATTGACAAGCTGTACCTCACCTGGCTTAAAAACTGCTATGATTACGCCGCGGAACGGGGCATTAATCCGGGTGGGGGATTCAAAAAAAATGAGTTGTATTTATTGATGGGCGCTCTGATAGCTTTCGGCTAAATATCCGTTGCGAGTTGTAGAATTTGGTTTGGTGAATTGCCTGTTCCCAATTAAGAGAATACGAGCCTGCCTGTTTTTAACCAAAACTCGATCGCTCCACCCAACCCCACACCTGCTAAAGAAATGGTAATTAATACTGCAAAAGCCCGCCAATTTTTCCAACCACACATTTGAATATCCAGTCTTGCCAAAGCTCCGGCTGAAATCAAGAGTAAACAAGTAGCAAAAAGGTGCATCCAGGCAAAAACTACCACTGCCACAAAAGCTCCTACAATAATAGAAAGAAAAGCACCGATATCGCTCGAAAACCACGCCCTAATTAAGGCTTTTGTGTTTCTCATCGGGAACGACAAGGCGATAGCCAACACGAAAATTGAAGCTATGGCTAAAAACCAAGTCTGGTGCGGGGGAACATCAAACTCAGATAATTTCCAGCCAAAGGTGAAATAAGTAACAAAAAGTAGAGTTAGGGAAACCCAAGAGGTTTTTTTCATCCGATGGCAAAATTAGGGGAACCAGGAAAAAAAGATGACGATCCCGATGAGTTTGTACAGGGCCTAGAGGTTAGTAGAAATAGCTTGCACCGGACAAGTAGGGATGCACTGCTCGCAAACGATACACCGCGATCGAGCAAAACTTAGTTTAAAGCTTTCTGGGTCAAGGGTCAAGGCTTCTGTCGGGCAAACCCCCGTACACAAACCGCAGTGAACGCAGATATCTTCGTCTATGAGTATTTCCCGGCTGGCTAGGGAAACGCCGATGTTTTGCGATAGCATCCAGTCGATCGCCGCTTCTAGTTGGTCGATATCCCCTGATAACTCTAGCACCAGTTTGCCCACTTGGTTCGGAGCCACCTGAGCGCGGATAATGTTGGCTGCAACATTAAAATCCTTTGCCAGTCGATAGGTGACAGGCATTTGGATCGATCGTTGGGGAAACGTCAGTGTTACCCGTTTTTTCACCCTGCAAGTCCTCGATAATTTACAAACAATCTTTGTTATCTTATGTTTTAGCGCACTTGGTCTAATTACTGGGCTTAGTAAAAATTTTTATAATATGGGTCTGATTATCTCAAAATGTGGTATAATTTGAATCTATTATTTAAAATAAAAACATAGAAATAAAACCGCAATCTATTATATGACCCAGAATTCTCCCAACTCAACTGCTGCCCCCGCACCAAAAAATCCTGATACAAAAGTCGCTACGCGCATCAGAAACTTAACGATCGTGTTAGCAGCGATCGCCCTTTCAGTATCTATCTTCTTGGGGCTGCGAACTCAAACGCCGTCAAGCAGTCTCACTGAAATGGCAAAAGCTTCGACGCCATTAGAAACAGCTTTGGTAAACGGCAAACCCACACTCATGGAATTTTATGCTAATTGGTGCGGTAGCTGTCAGGCAATGGCTAACGATCTGAGCGAAATCAAAGAGAAATATGCCGAACCGCTGAATTTTGTAATGCTGAATGTAGACAATGACAAATGGCTGCCAGAAATCACAAAATATCGAGTAGACGGCATTCCGCACTTTGTCTATTTGAGCGATAAAGGTAGCGCCGTTGCTGAAACGATGGGCGAAATGCCGCGCACTATTATGGAAGCTAACTTAGAAGCTTTAATTGCAGGAAAACCTCTGCCACACGTCCAAGCAGCAGGTCAAGTTTCTAATTTTACTCCCCCCACAGGGCCTGTGAAAACAAGTAGCTCCGACCCCCGCGCCCACGGATCTCAAGTACAGTGAAAGAAGTCAGTAGTCATTAGTGATTAGTCATTAGGAGCGGTTTGACGGTAAAAATGGTGGTGTATACTCAGCAAGGTCTAAAACGTGAAACCCTGCTGGGTATATAAGCAACGGGAGGATCGGGCTTTATGACTGGTTCAGGACACTGATAGTGGAGAGTAATGCGCGATCGGTTAATGTGTATGTCAACTTCGCAGAAATGACCCAGAATTGACATTAAACCGAAAACCACGGCAGCCCAAGCAATCAATTTGAGAATGTATAATAAAAGATTAATAAAAAAAAGTAAAATATTACATTTATTTCTCACCCAAAAATACCAAGATTTAAATCTGATTTTTAATAAAAATATCCAAATATCATCACAAATTTCTTTGAGCCTGCGATTGCCCATAGCAGTCTCCATTTAGCATGATTCTTACTCCCTCAGTAAGCTTTACAGAGCTTTAGGTGCTCTAGCTGCTGTTACAAGCCTAAGCCGTAAGGCAATATTTTACCGGAATTAGGGCTATTTTAAAAGCACGGTTATAGATTGTGCTGAGTATAAACCCATTTGCGCGATCGACTACCTCTAAAGGAATATTAAAAAAAATATTTTTGACAATTTATTAAAATTTATTATACTACTTGTCAGGTGCGGAGCGTAAATATTCGATCGCTCCCTATACAAAATAAAGCCTGACCGAAAACAATTTGGTCGCCAGCTCCGCGATACATTCCTTTGCAGGCTGACTGACTGGGTAAATTTTTCAATTCTAAAATCTAAAATCTAAAATCTAAAATCAAATGACCCCCGACAAACCCGGATTCAGCATTAGCGCGACCGCCATTCGCCGCCATATCGGCACCCTCATGCTGACACTTGCTATTATAATCGTGGGCTTTTTTTACATCACCCAACTGCCCGTTGACTTGCTACCATCCATCACATATCCCCGCATCGGCGTGCGCCTAGACGCGCCCGGCGTCTCCCCAGAAGTAGCAATAGACGAAGTTACCCGCCCCCTCGAACAAGGACTTTCCGCCACTGAAGGCGTCATGCAAGTTTTCTCCCGCACTCGCGAAGGACAAGTCAGCGTCGATTTATTCTTCAAACCGGGGGGCAACATCGACCAGGCCCTCAACGACGCCACCGCCGCTGTCAACCGCATCCGCAACCGACTTCCCGATACAGTTGAATCGCCCACTCTCTCCAAAGTTGACCCTTCTCAGCAGCCAATTTACGAATTTGCCCTCACTTCCGACTCCTTGCAAGGAGTTGATTTGCGCGTATTTGCCGACGAAGAATTATCCAGGGAATTAAACGTAATTCCTGGAATAGCAGCAATTGACGTTGCCGGCGGCGTGCAAGAAGAAATTCAAGTAAATATTGACTTAAATCGCTTGCAATCTTTAGGGGTCAGTATTTCCGACGTTTTATCAGCCCTCGAAGCCCGCAACCTCGACACTTCTGGCGGGCGGCTGCGGCAAGAAGCAGCAGAACCTTTAACCCGCACCGTCGGGCGCTTTCAGAATGCAAAAGAAATTCAGGAAATTTCTTTTCAAGCATCGGGTTCCAATCCGCCAAAACGAGTGTTTTTGCGCGATTTTGCTCAGGTAATTGACGGTACAGAAGAAGAACGAGTTAAAGTATTCCTCAATCAGAAATCAGCCGTAAAAATTAGCATTCAAAAGCAGCCGGACGCGAATACAATCTCTGTTGTAGACGGCATCAAAAAGCGGCTAGAAGAATTAAAAGAATCCGGGGCAATTCCCGAAGGCACGACTATCGTCAATACCTTCGACGAGTCTAAGTTCATCCGCGATTCTATTAGCAATGTCCTATTTTCGGGTTTAACCGGGGCTGTTTTAGCCGGGGCATCTGTTTTGCTGTTCCTCGCTTCCCTTCGCCAAACTTTGATTATTGTCCTGGCAATTCCCCTCGCAACTTTAATGGCGATTATCCTGATGGGAGTTTTTGGCCTATCTCTGAACGTTTTCAGTTTGGGAGGTTTGGCGCTGGGTGTGGGAATTGTGGTCGATAACTCGATCGTGATGCTGGAGAATATTGTCGAAGGAACCAGCAATAAAAACAGTGCCAATGGCAAGCAGCGCTTAAGTAACAAGCAGTTGATGCAGCAAGCAGAAAAAAGCAGCCAAGAATTAGAATCAGCTTTATTTGCTTCCACTATCACTAACTTAGTTGCCGTACTGCCATTTTTGCTAATAGGCGGCTTAGTTTCCTTACTTTTCAACGAATTAATCCTCACCATCACCTTTTCCGTCGCCGCCTCTCTGATTGTCGGATTGACAGTTGTACCGATGATGGCTTCTCGACTGCTAGCGCTGCGGGTATCCAGCGGTTTGAGCAACTTTTGGCCACTGCGCGCATTCGATCGAGCTTTTACCAATGCTACCGCCGGTTACGGTAAATTTTTATCTGGCATAGTGCGGTGGCGGTTGATTATAATTGCAGTAGCGATTATTGGATTGGGCGGTGGCAGTTGGCTGATGGCCGGTCAAATCCCTCAGGAAATATTGCCCAGAATTAATACCGGTCAAGCGAGATTGTTCGCTTTGTTTCCTGCAGGGACAAATTTGGCAACCAACCAAAGAATCATGGCAGAAGCTGATAAAATTATCCTCAGCCAACCAGAAACTCAATACACTTTGACGACAGTGGGCGGGCTGTTGTTCGGCAACAACACTGTTGAGAATGTGCTGCGCGGCGGCTGCAACATTACGCTGAAACCAGGCACCAATACATTGGATTTTGTGCAGCGAGTTACGCAAGAATTGAATAAAAAAATTGATTTGCCCAAAAATACTCGTTTGCGTCTGAATCCAGAAAATGTGCGGGGTTTGGTTTTAACTAATTCGCCTGTGCGCGGCGCTGAAGTTGATGTCATGCTTCAGGGCGAAAACGAACAAATATTGCAGCAAGCCGGCCGCGAGATATTGGCAACTTTGGATCAGAAGGTAAATTTAGCTACTTTTCGCCCGGATGCAGACCCGCAGCAAACGGAAGTGCAGATTCGCCCCAACTGGGAACAAGCAGAAATCTACGGGTTGAATGCGAGGCAAATTGGAGAGGCGATTCAGACAGCAATTCAAGGTTCTGTTCCTACGCAATTGCAGCGGGGAAACCGTTTGGTTGATGTGCGGGTACAGTTCGATCGCGCTGCTGTTCAATCGATTTCCGCACTAAAATTTATCCCTTTAACTGCTAGGGATAACAGCATTATCCGCTTGAGCGATGTGGCGAATATTGAACTGGGAAAAGCGCCTGGGGAAATTCAAAGGCTTAACCAGCGCCAAGTTTTCATGATTGCTGGGAATGTTAATAAGGGATCGAGTTTGGGCGATGCTTTGAAACAAGTGGATGCAGTTTTGTCGGAAATCAAATTGCCGCCGGGAGTGCGAGTGATACCTAGTTCGGCGGCGGAAACTAACCGGGAATTGCAAAGTTCGCTGATTGTTTTGGGATCTTTGGCGGCGTTTTTGGTATTTGTGGTGATGGCGGTGCAGTACAATTCGCTTGTCGATCCGCTGGTGATTATGTTAACGGTGCCGCTGGCTTTGGCTGGGGGGATTTTCGGGCTATATGCGACTAAAACTGCGATCGGCGCAACGGTGATTGTGGGGGCGATTTTGCTGGTGGGAATTGTGGTAAATAATGCGATTATTATGGTGGAGTTGGCGAACCAAATTCAGGAAGATGAAAAGGTCGATCGCACAACAGCAATTCTCAGGGCGGCACCTCAGCGCTTGCGACCGATTTTGATGACAACTATTACTACAGTTTTGGGTTTGTTTCCCCTAGCTTTGGGAATTGGAGAAGGTTCGGAATTCTTGCAACCTTTGGGTGTGGTGGTGTTTTCGGGTTTATCGCTGGCAACTTTGCTGACGCTGTTTATTATTCCCTGTTTCTATATTTTGCTGCACGACTTCTTTGGGATGTTGGCAGCGAAGAAGAAACCGCAGGCGGTTGCTATTCCCGTGCAAAAGACGGCGGGAAAGACTCCGAATTTGTAAAATCCTGAGATCTTTCACCATTTTCAAGAACAGGCAAGATGCCTGTTCCACACAGAATCAGTTTTCTTGTGGCGAGTAGGAGTTGGGCAGGAGAGCCCGCCCTGAAAGGATTATTGAGAATGGTGCAAGATATCAGTTTTAACCGACTGTAGAAAATATGATCGAGAAGAGGCAGGATGCCTGTTCCACAAAGCAAGGGTAAGTGCGATCGATTTTAGTCCTCTTTCAGAGGACTTTTGCTATGAGACAGGGAATTCATTCCCTGTCGGACTGTCGGATTTACCAACAATACCGCTACTGCATTTGATGTTCAGTTGAGACGCCTAGAATTAGTCAATAAGGTGTGTTTGACATTCAAAACTTTTATGTTACAATAATACTACACGACCCAACCAGGTCAAACAAACTTAAACAAAAATGCCCTACGAAAAATTAGACATATCAACCCCAAAACCAGTATTATCTTGGGCAAATCACGCCCTGGGCGAAAAAGAAACCAAGATGGCAGAAAATGTAGCATCTTTGCCGTTTGTATTCAAACACGTCGCACTAATGCCCGACGTACATTTAGGAAAAGGTGCTTTAGTCGGTTCCGTAATTGCCACAAAAGAAGCGATTATTCCGGCTGCGGTGGGCGTTGATATTGGTTGTGGGATGGCTGCCATTAAAATGCCATTCAAGATTAATAAATTAGAAGGCAAACTCAAACAAATTCGCCTCGATATCGAAGCCGCAATCCCTGTAGGATTTTCCGAAAATAAAGAAGTAGAAACAACTGTCACTAACTGGCAAGGATGGGGCGAGTTTAAGGAACTTCATCAAGGTGTGCAGCACCAAAACAATAAAGCCTTAAAACAAATGGGTTCCCTCGGCGGTGGCAATCATTTTATTGAGGTTTGCGTTGATACTGAAAACTTTGTTTGGCTGATGCTGCACTCCGGTTCTCGCGGCATAGGAAATTTGCTCGCACAGCAGCACATCGAGACTGCTAAAGATTTAGCTAAACTGGCAGAAATTAGTTTGGCTGACAAAGATTTGGCTTATTTTGTAGCAGGTACGCGGGAATTTGCTGCTTACTGGCACGATTTGCAGTGGGCGCAAGATTATGCTCGTTTTAATCGCGATGTGATGATGAATCGGTTTAAGCGAATTGTGGAAAAGCACGTCGCGGGCGGCAAATCTGTTAAGCCGTTATTAGAGGTGAATTGCCACCACAATTACGCGGAAAAAGAGGTGCATTTTGGCGAAGATGTGTATGTGACTCGCAAAGGTGCTGTGCGCGCGGATGTAGAGGATTACGGGATTATTCCTGGTTCGATGGGGGCGAAATCTTTCATTGTTAAAGGGAAGGGAAATGCTGAGAGTTACTGTAGTTGCAGTCACGGTGCGGGGCGTTTGATGTCTCGAAATCAAGCGAAGAATGTATTCACTCTGGATGATTTTGTGCGGCAGACTGAGGGGGTTGAGTGCCGGAAAGATGAGCAATTTTTAGATGAAATTCCGGGGGCTTACAAGCCGATTGATGAGGTGATGAGTCAGCAGTCGGATTTGGTGGAAGTTGTGGCGACTTTGAAGCAGGTGGTTTGTGTCAAGGGTTGATGGTGATAATCAGAAACCGGGTTTTTTACGAAATTACTGCATTTGAGCCTTGAATGCTTGTGAAAAACACGGTTTTTTTTTCAGGAGTGGATCTCCCAAAGTCGGTATTGACACAAGGATTCTTAATGGTTTATAAATAAAGAAAGTATAGAGCTTGGGAGAATCCCGAATATTACTCGATTGCCAAAATGCAAATACGTTGGGTCATATGAACAATAAAAACCATTTTTAATTATGAAGATTCTTTCACTGCGGGTCAAAAATAATTTTTTGGATTGGGATTTTGAGGAAATTAAGTTTTCATCAAATTTAACCCTTTTAGTAGGCGTATCAGGTGCAGGAAAAACCCAAATCCTGCGTGCAATTATCGATTTAAGACGTATTGCAAATGGAACAGCTATAAATGGGTTTGAATGGAAAATCATATTTTCTACGGTAAAGGGTACTGAATTTATTTGGGAAGGTAGTTTTGATACTGTTGAAAAAAATGAACTAAGTTTTGAGGATGATGAAAAAGAAAAACAAGATGAGCGAGAAAAATCTTCCTTAACTTATGAAAAATTGACCTCAAACAATCAGGTTTTAATTGAGCGAAATCAGGAAGGAATTACGTTTGATAAGAGACGAATGCCTAAACTTTCTTCGCATCAATCAATGATATATATTTTGAAAGAAGAAAGTGTGATTAAAGAAGCCTTTGATGCTCTAAATAAAATAGAATATCGCGATCATACAATAAATGGTCGGCGTCTTAGAAACTCAAACAAATCTTTGCACTCGCTCAAAAATAAATACAAAACCTTAGACAGTATAGTAAATAGTGATGAGGATATTAAAACTAAACTCTATCTGACTTATGAAAACAAGTTAGATATTTATGAAAAAATTAAGTCAAGATTTATTGACATTTTTCCACAAATCGGAGATATAAAAGTTGAGCCTTTTAAAACTGACAACTTGCCTAAAGCAATTGCTGATAAATTTAATCCTAGTATCTCTATAAAAGAGAAATCTGTACCAAAATGGATTATAGAAGATAGGATGTCTTCGGGGATGTTGCGTACAATTATTCATATTGCCGAAATTTTTCTGGCAAATGAAGGTTCGGTAATATTGATTGATGAATTTGAAAATAGTTTAGGCATAAATTGTATTGACATCTTGACTGAGGATCTGATTCACGAAAATAAAACCTTACAATTTATTTCTACAAGCCATCACCCTTACATTATCAATAATATTCCGTATGAATATTGGAAAATTGTGACTCGACAGGGCGGACATATTAGCATTTGTAATGCTTCAGATTATCGTTTGGGTAAATCTAAACAAGACGCATTTATTCAATTAACCAAAATTCTCGAAAAACAATCATAGTATGAACTTCTATTTTGTATTTGAAGGGAAGACAGAACCGATTGTTTATAAGAAGTGGTTATCTGTACTTCTTCCAGACTTGACAGAAGTGGATAGTTTTGATGCTGTAAATCAGAATAACTATTATTACGAAAGTGATATGGGCGTTCCTAGTTGCTACAGAGTTGCTGCTAATGCTATCCAAGAAATTAACGATTTTCCTAAATATAATTACTTGGTACTATTTACAGATGCAGACCGTTTTACAGTTGCAGAGAAAAAAGCGGAAGCTGATCAGCAAATTAACTTAGAATTAGAAGATAAACCTTTTAAAACATTACCGGAAAATTGCCAACTAGAAATTATTGTGCAGAAAGTTTGTATTGAAACTTGGTTTTTAGGCAATAGGGATTTCTTTGTCAGACATCCACAACATAATTCACTTTTGAAAAAATACATCGAATATTTTGATGTAAGCAAAAGTAATCCCGAAGACTTAGCGAGTGAATTTGTGCAAGATGAAGAAAATACAAAGGATATTTTTGGATATAAAACAAAAGCTTTGTTTCATGAAAGTTATCTTAGAGAAATTTTCAAAGAGCGTAATTCTGCTATAAAAGAGCGTAGTTCTGCGTCAAACAAGAATTTTTATTACCGTAAATCTAAACCGATGGAAGTACAAGAAAAACATTATCTTAAACAACTGAGAGCGAGAATTGAGGCCAATTCCGATCACTTACTTAGTTTTCAAGAATTTATAAAGTTTTGTTTGAAAATTAAGGGGCAACTAAATAAATAATACATCGCCGTGCGCGCTGTGGGGAAAGGAGAATTCGCTCGCACAAACAGCATCAAAAGGGGGAAATTGAGCTTAACTCAACTTCCCCCTCTTGACAAACGCTTTGTTTTCTGAAGCTTTTCTCTAACAGACCATTTGTCTCCACTCAATTTCTAGCAAGCGCAGCAGTCTTTCATCGCCATTGGCTTTGGCTGCTTGCGTTCTGCGATCGAGAATATTGCAAATATTCGCCCGGTGCACTTGCGCCACTTCCACAACTGTTGGGTAAGAATTAACCGCCGCTGGGGCGCTAGCTGCGGCGACATCCCGATCGCCAGCTTGAGAATCTCCCTTTGTGGTATAGTTTGGGCCGCCGGATTTTTGGGGCACCGGAATGTGTCTCGGATAGCGATAGTTCCAGTTTTGACCCCGATATTTGCCCGCGACTTCGCCTTCGATCATATCTACTGTCGGAATGTCGTACTCGTAGTTTACGCCGCGATAAGTAAGTTTCATATTTTTTGATCCTTATATGTATGGAGATAAAAAGGGCAGTCAGCTCAGGTTTGCTTTTTAGTCAGTAAAAACTTTTTACTTTCTGTATTCTATTTTACCATTTAACCAAATAACCAGTCAAGTTAAAAAAAATTAATATTTTCACGGTCAGAGCGCACAAAAAAGCCCGCTACAGCGGGATCTCAAGGTTTGCTGGCGGTCAAGTTCGATCTACTCCAGCAACTAAGTTATGGCTAAAAAACTTTCGAGATCTAGTTTCCCAGCTTTGACCAGCCCCTGGCATCCCCTCTCAACTCCCCTTAAACAGGGAAGCGAGGAGGGATCGCAGAGGTGAGCCAATAGGCTCTAGCCGACTGTCACCCCATCGGTTTGCACGTTTGTTGCGCCTTCTTCAGCAGAGGCGATCGCCACCAACTTGTCGAGAATTTCCTGACTCGCAACTTGACCTTTGAGAACAACGGTGCTGCTAAGCTGAGCCACATAAACAGTCTCGATATCAGCAACTTCGGCATCGCCGTCAAAAGCTAAAGCAACCCGCTTCGCTAAGCCACTTTCGTCAAAATTTCCGTCTGGGCCGACTTTAGCAGGAGCGATAGATTGCGTTTGGGCAGCTTGCTGTACTACTTGTGCCATCGGTTCAGCCGGGGCTTCAGGCTTTTCGAGTCCGAACAGTCTTTTAAACCAACCCATAGTAGTTGAGTCTCCTGAAAATACACTTTTTACACAATAGCTCTAGAATTCCAAAAGACTCGTAATTGTTGCAAAACTCAGCGAAATTTATCAAAATGTTTTATCGGGAGACTTTCACAATCTAAAATCTTAAATAGTATCTAGATGTTGATGTTGCTATTTGATGTATAGGACGATCGCTACGCCTTGGATAGCAGAGGCGTAGTCGAAATAGTTGCCCCACTGTCACCTTAAAAAACTGCACAATGGGCCGGAATACATTCCCGGTTTGTTTAATTACCGGGGACATCTCGTGCCGATCGTCGAACTGTGCCCACTGATACAGGGGACGGTAGCCCGCGCTTAATTGGGGGTAGTCCTGCATAAGTAGTGATGCGATTCGATCTAACCCGGTCTGTAAAAGCAGATGAAAGGCAAAAATCACTACTTGTTTACCAATTAGCAATTACCAATTACCAATTTAGGACTGACGCACGATTGTTTAGAAACCGGGTTTTTTTACGAAAATACGCGCTGTAGACCGCACTCAAGGTAAAAAACCCGGTTTCTGGGTCCCGATACGTCCAGGACTGCAATTCTCAAGTCCCAATTACTACTCACCAATTCCCAATTAGAGATAGTTAAATCTCATGCTTAACTTTTTAGATAATAGTGTTCTGCTTCCGACCAATTCAGTTTAAGCAACGAATCATCTCCCCATTTCAGCTTGAGATTCGGCTTAATTGCTGTCACGCCCAAAGCGCTAATAATCTGGGCTGCTACAGCTTTCGCTAATAGCGGCGGTACAGAATTTCCGACTTGGCGAAAACCGTGCCATTTTGTGACGTGAAATCTAAACCAGTCAGGATAGGAATGCAGCCGCGCAGCTTCTCTGACGGTAATGCACCGAGGCGCGATCGGGTGAATTGGTCTGGGCGAAGTATAAGCCCCCCTCGCCCTGTCGGTTCCAGCCCTGAGAGTGTTGCAAACTCCCTGGGGATGAAGCTTGTAAAAACGGCTGATCGGCTCTTTTTCGCCGTAGGCGGCAACAGCAAACCTTTCCATACATTCTAGAGAATGTTTTGTGCGCCAACTAGAAGAGAGGATTTGTCGATCGTACTCGCGATTGTAGGAATAATCATCATCCAAATCATCAATTCCGCGCATTATACTCGCATAAGTGCTGCACTTTCCGTACTCCGCCATTACCCAATCTCGGTGCAGCAACTCGCTATATTTTTCCACTTCCGGCAAATCTCCAATAGCATCCCAAACTGTCGGGACAGCAGGTAAATTAACTTTTTTATACCGTTTAGGAACTTTAATTTTTGGCAGTACAGTCGTTGGCTGAGGGTATTTTGGCAGCTCATACTCTTTTTTGCAGCCAATCAGAAACAAGCGTTTGCGAGCTTGCGGCACTCCGTAGTGAACGGCGTTTAGAACTTGATAGTTTTCTTCTACTTGATAGCCTGCTTCCAGAAAAGAGCTAATTAAAAGCTTCAGGAGTTCTTTGTGTTCTCCTGATGCAATTCCCGGCACATTTTCCATTACAAAAAACTTCGGTTTTAGCTCCAAAACTAAGCGCTGAAAGTGAAAAATTAGAGAATTTCGCGGGTCGTCGACATCGCGCTTGCCCATCATCGAGAATCCTTGACAGGGGGAGCCGCTGATTACTACGTCTATCTCGCGCCGCCCGATCGCCGATTTTTTCCGAATTTCCGATCCCGTAAGGTCTGCGACATCTTTGCACACAATAGAGCACAGCGGGAAATTAAACTCGTGTGTAGCGCAGTGAATTGGGTCAATTTCGACTGATGCAAGTACGTCAAAACCTGCTTGTTCAAAGCCCAGTGTCATGCCGCCCGCGCCTGCAAATAAATCAACAGCGATCGGTCGCTTTTTCCGATTGCTTGGCATAACATTTCAATAACAAAGTTGCTTTAATTTGCTGTATTTAATTTAACATTTTTCATTATTTCCGCAGCGGCCCGATCGCACACACCCACATCTCCGAGACTTTCGCGCATTTCCCGATAACCTGCCAAAGTTTGCTGGCGTCGATCGGCATTTTGCAGCAATTCCAGTGCGTGGTTCACTATATTTTCCGCAGTAGCGTCGTCTTGCAGCAACTCTGGGACGATCGGCTTCATTTGCACCAAATTGGGCGGAGACATAAAAGGAATCGAAAATTTCAGGACGTGGCGAGCAATAATCGCCGTAATCGGACTGACGCGGTAGGCGACAACTTGCGGAACGTCGAGCAAAGCTAGCTCCAGATTAACAGTACCAGATTTAGCGATCGCCAGATCCGCAGCCGCCAAGATTTCCAGAGTTTGATTTTCTAACAAAGTAGCCCGCAAACCGTAATTCTCGATCGCCTGTTCGATTTTGCTGCGGAAAGCTTTGTTAGCAAGCGGAATCCAAAAATGAACTTCCGGCAATTTAGCTTGAATAATTTGAGCGGCCTCAAATATAACCGGCATCAGGTACTTGAGTTCTTGGTGTCTGGAAGCAGGAATTAGGGCGATCGACACCTGTTCCGGCTCAATTCCCAAAGTTTTGCGGGCAACTTCCCGGCTGGGCGCAGATTGCATTCTATCCACCAAAGGATGCCCAACCCAACTAACTTCCGCTCCTTTTTTTTGATAATAACAAGCTTCTTCGGGGAAAATTGCCAAAAGTTTGTCGCAAATATTGACAATCAGATCGGTATTGCGAGGAGAAATCGACCAAACCCATTCTTGAGGTGCGATGTACCAAACCACCGGCAAATCCGGCAAACAGCGGCGGATGTAGCTGCCAATACCGAGATTTGGAGTCAAATAATCAATCAATACAACCGCATCAGGGGAGAAGTTTTTTAGATATTGTTTAGCTTTTTGCTGAACTTTGATCGTCGGCCAAATATAGGGTACAGATTCTATAAGGCCCATGGAACCAATGCCCGCAGTATCGCCTAAAATAGTAGCCCCAGCTTCCGCCATACGAGGCCCGCCCAATCCTGTTATTTCTAACTCCAAACCAGCGGCGACAGCGTGACGTTTTAAGGCGGCAACTAACAATGCTCCTTGCAAATCGCCAGAAACCTCACCAGTGCTGATAAAAATTTTCATATTCTGACTTTAAACAGGTGAGATGTTTGCTAATAACTCGGTAACAGCATCATATTGATCGGGCATATTAGCACAGCGTAGCAGTAATTCTAAGTCCAGAGCGGGAAGGAATGTACTCCGGGCAATCTGCTCGTAATTTTCACCTGTTAAGCAATAGAGAGATAACTGACTATTTTGCCAAAACCATACTTCCCGAACGCCCAACCTTTTGTATAATTCTAGAGTATTTATCCCCCCACTGGTAATTACGACTTCAATAGCAATATCTGGGAATGTTTTTGGGGTTCCTATGTCATAGGAATCATCCGGCTCTTTTCTACCGCCTAATTCTCTGTTACCCAGAGTCGGCCCGCCCTTACCGTAAAATCGAATCCCATTTGCTCTCATATATGCCTCTAGGAGCATACAGAGAGTTTTTTTGATGATTTCGTGTTCGGGCGAGACAGTCATAATTTGCAGTATTCGATCGAGATAGAAAAATTTCACACCGCCGATATCTTCAAAAGCTGCTTCTATCGCTTCAAACTGCTCCCAGCTAACGCCGTTGAAAGTCATGCAGCCATCTTTTCCTGCATCGGGAGATATAGATTTGGCTAAAGTAGATAAATTCATAGGGCAAGAATTGCTAAGTTCATTAGGTTTATTCTACCTGATTCATTTTTTCCCTGGAATCAAACCGCGCCGCCCTTTCGTTATAGACTGCTGCACAAATCTCCGCAGGTGCTGCAAATGGGGGTTTTCCTGCAACAAATCTAACTCTTCCAAAGCTTGATTTAGAGTGTAGCCAGAACGGTATAAAATACGAAAACTTTTCTTCAAAACTAGCAAATCTTCTGCGGTAAAACCGGCGCGTTCGAGGCCTATTTTGTTGATTGCTCGCACTCTCGAAGGATTCCCCTCGACTAGCATATAAGGAGGCACATCTCGATCGATCCTGCTCAAGCCGCCCACCATAGACAAGCGGCCGATGTGGACAAACTGATGAACGCCCAAAACACCGCTCAATCGGGCTTGAGACTCGATTTTAACGTGTCCGGCTAAGGCTACAGCATTCGCTATAATTACTCGATCGGCGATCGCGCAATTGTGCCCCACATGAACATAAGCCATCAATAGATTATGATTGCCAATTGTCGTGCTTTCCCCCGCTCCTGTAGCGCGGTTAATTGTCACGTATTCCCGAATCTGATTGCTGTCGCCAATTTTCACCCTAGTCTGAGAACCCTCGTATTTCAAATCTTGAGGTTCCAAACCAATCGCCGCACCGGGGAAAATTTGATTTCGAGCACCTATTTCTGTTAGCCCGTCGATAATTGCATGAGCACCAATCTTAGTCTCCGGCCCGATTTTCACTCTTTCTCCAATTACAGCATAAGCTCCCACTTCTACAGTCGGGTGAAGTTCAGCACCGGGATGAATCACAGCAGTTGGGTGAATCAAAGTAAGCATTTGTCAGTTTTTTGCTGGTAAGTGGGAAGGAAGTTCGGCAACGCGCAGTGTAAGGGATTGAACCGATTTAACGGATTTAACGGATGGATGTTGACGGAAGAGGGAAGAAGGAAGAAGGAAGAAGGAAGAAGGAAGAAGGAAGAGGGAAGAGGGAATTTTTCCAATTTTAAGATTACTTCGTTCCTCGGAACGCTTCGCGGTTTTAATTGAAATTCAAAACTCACAACTCAAAACTACGCGCAAGCCCTCACCAATTCCCCAATTTAATCTACCATCGAAAACATCAATTCTCCTTCACAAACTTTTTGTCCGTCTACTTCAGCCAGAGCCTGTATTTTTGCGAAGCGACGGCGTTTTACCCACAGCAATTCTACAGTCATCAGCAACTGATCGCCCGGTACAACCTGACGGCGGAACTTGACTTTATCAATTCCCGTAAACATCCACAATCCTTGCTCAATGTCGGGCAACTGAGCCAGAACCATACCGCCAACTTGAGCCATCGCTTCAACAATTAATACCCCCGGCATAATCGGCCGTCCGGGAAAATGCCCTTGAAAATGCGGTTCGTTGAAAGTCACATTTTTAATTCCTACAGCCCTCTCGGACGGCACGTAATCAACAATTTTGTCAACCAGTGCAAAAGGATAGCGATGAGGCAATAATTTTTGAATTTCTTCGAGAGTAAAAGTAGATTTAACCGCTGGAGAATCCTCACCGTTATCGCTGGGAACGGATTCAGAATTAGCAGTATTGAGGGTGTTAACTTCAGTCAGCGTGGACATTGCTTGAAGACTTTTGAGTGTGGTAGAAACGCGAGGGATCGCGTCTTGGGTTGTGAATTGTAACGGTGACTTGGCTGCCACCTTTTCTAACTTGTCTCCTTCACGGCCCAAGCTTGGGATTTCAGTGCTAAGGCGAGTTGGACGTGCAAGTTGTGACTGGCTTTGTAAGCCAAGTAGTGAGCTTTTGGCCAAGTTCCCAGCAGGCTGAGGTCGCCTACTAAGTCTAAGATTTTATGGCGCACCGGTTCGTTGGCAAATCTCAAAGGCGGGTTGAGCCAGCCGGATCGATCGCAAACTAGGGCGTTTTCTAGGGTACCACCTTTGATCAAACCTGCTTGTCGCAATTGGTCAACTTGGCGAGCAAGTCCAAAAGTGCGGGCTGGGGCGATCGCGCTAGCAAAACTTTCTGCCTCTGGCGACCAACTGTACCATTGATTGCCGATCGCCTGTTCCTCAAAATCAATTCCGTAACTAAAGCGAGTTTCGACTGACGGTAAAGCCGCTGCAAAAGCATCCCCGTGACGCACCCAAATAGGCTGTTCTAGGACGCAGGAGGATGTGGGGTCTTGCTTCGGTTCTTGAGGAACTAAGCCGGTACGGGCGATCGCCTCTACCCAAACCAGAGCCGAACCGTCCAGCAGCGGCAATTCCGGCCCATCAACCTCAATTCGAGCATTATCCGCTCCCATCCCCGCCAAAGCGGCTAATAGATGCTCTACAGTGCGAATTTGAGCATCCATACCTGCCAGTTCAGTTGAAAGTGCAGTCTGACAAACCGCATCAATTTTTGCAGGAATTATCGGAGCACCGGGCAAGTCTATTCTGACAAAATAGCGACCTTCCCCAATCGCAGCAGGCAAAACTCGGACGCGAGTTTGTTCGCCGCTGTGCAAACCGATACCCGACAGTTCAAATTCAGATTTTAAGGTACGTTGAGTCATTAGTAATTAGTCATTAGTTAGTAGTCAGTAGTCAGTAGTCAGTAGTCAGTAGTCAACTGCCAACTGCCAACTGCCAACTATCAACTGCTTTCCTTAGAATCGCTCACCAATCCCAAAGTGAATTTGATTGTCGCCCGTGTCGTTGATACCGTAATCGATCCGGATTGGCCCTAAAGGAGATTGAATCCGCACGCCGAGGCCGTAACCGTAACCGCTACCGGGCTTTTCGCGGATACCTGCAGGGTCGCCCGGGACATTTTTGCCCGTGCCCAAGTCGGTGCCAGCATCCAAAAATAGCGCTCCGCCGATAAACGAAATAATCGGGAAACGGTACTCAACGCTGGCTTCTAGGAAGCTGCGACCGGCTCCCAGGTCGCCTTCGTCGTATCCGCGCACCGAGTTGGCGCCGCCCAAGGCAAAGGCTTCGTAGGGAGGCAAATCTCCGAATACGGTGCCGCCTCTAAAACTGAATGCCAGGGTTTGAGGGCCGGAGGCAAAGTTAGTGTACCTGACTGGTAGGTAAAAGCTGTAGCTGGCCCGCAGGCGGTTTAACAGGATGCTGCCGGAACCTACAGGAATCGATTGTTCCACCCCAAACCTGAGCAAAGAACCGCTAGTGGGGCGGAGGGCGTCGTTGCGCCGATCGCGCACAACACCTGCTTGCAGTGTTGTCAAGTCGTCGGAGCCGGAATCGCTAAAACTCAACTGGTTGCCGAGTTCGTCCTCGGATTCGCGACGGCCTTTGCGATCGGTAATTGAGACTCGCTGGTACTGCAAGCCGACTGAAGCAGTCCACTCAGAATCGGCAAAAGGATTGCGCGACAGGGGACGGGTGAAATTGATGCCGCCACCGGTGCGAACGATCCGGGGTCGATCCTCGTTGGGCAATCTGACTTCCCGTTCGCCGCCGTCAAAAATCACGCTGATCGATCGTCTTCTAAAAACATTAGCGGTGAAAGAAGTGCGGTAAGGATCGCCCGAAATCCAGGGGTCAGTAAAACTCAGGTCAAACAGCGTTTGGCGTTCGCCGATTTGTACTTCAGCGCCCAACTTCTGGTTCCTACCGCCCAAGTTTTGCTGCTGGTAACTCAGCGTACCGAACAAACCCGTCGCGGAACTCAAACCCGCACCAGCAGCCAGAGAACCAGTATTTTTCTCGATGACGTTGACAATTACCCTTGCCTTGCGGGGGTCAGTCGTTCCCGGTTCCAAGGCAAGCCGCACGTCTTCAAAAATTCCCAAACCAAACACCCGTCTCAAATCCCTTTCCGCCTTGGTGCGGTTAAAGATGTCTCCGGGCTTGAGTTCTACTTCGCGGGTGACGACAAAGCGGCGGGTGTTGCCTCCGATCGGCTGACCCGTGGCATCCGTTGCCTCTCCCTCCTTGTTCAGGAAGCGGACATCAACGGATTCGATCTGGCCTTCTGCCACTACCAGGGTGACTGTGCCGTCCTCTCCTACTTGCGGGGCATCAGTGATTTGGCCCAAAACATAGCCGTTCTCTTGGTACCACGCATTAATTTTTTTCACTCCCTCCTCAAAGCGGCGGAGGTTGAGAATTTGGCCGTACTGATCGCGGAAGCTTTCGTCAATTACGCTTTGGGGCAGCACTTGCTGGCCGGTGATTGTCACTCCCCGCAGCACCGGATTTGCCTGCACGATAAAAGTCACCCGGACGCCCAACGGGGTGTCTTCCGGTACTGCGCGCACGTTTCTGAAAAAGCCCGTGGCAAAAATGGCGTTGATGTCTTGTTGCAGTTGGGTGCGGTTGGTCGTGCGTCCCGGTTGGGTGCTGATGACTCGGTAAATCTCGCGTTCCAAGTCTCCCGTCGCCCCGGTGACGGTAACTTCTGCAACTAGCACTTGGGGTTCGGCCGCCCCGGCGGGTGCGGGGGTTGGTCTGGGCTGCGGTGCTGGGCCAGGGGGCAATGGAGGAACGGTGTTGGCGGGCGGTCTGGTCGGGGCCGGTCTGGGGGGAACTGGGGCGTTTTGAGCGATCGCCCCTGATTCTTCTGGTTTCCCTAGCTCTGCTGCGATCCAGGCGGGCGTTACAGCCGCTTCCGATGGGGGGTTCGGGCTGCCCTGTTGCGCGTCTGGCAGGGCGTTTTGGCTGCTAGAGGCGGGGGAGGGGTTGGATGCTAGCTCGGGTTTGAGTTGAAGGATCGGAGGTGAAACCGGGGAGGGCGGGTCTGTGACTAGGTTTGGGGGCTCGCGGTCGTTCCCTCCTCTGTCAGGGGCCGTAGCTATTTTTAGGGCTTCCCCTTTGCTAGTTTTAGCGGCTTTGGGGTTTTGAGGAGGATTTTGGGTTAATTCTGGAACGGGGCGATCGGGTAATTCGATCGACGGGGCGGGCGGAACGGCAGCCAAAGCTTCCTCTGCTGATTCAGAGTAGGATGTTTGGCCGTTTGCCGAATTTGATAACCCGAATGTTGCTGAGGCAGTAAAAACTGCCACCAATACAGCAGATAAACGCATTTTTGTTCACTTTTTTGGGCAATCAACACACCACATTAGTCATTATTCATTAGTCTTAGTCATTAGTTATATAAGTCGGTTGAATTTCGCGCTGACCGCTAATTGATGACTGTTGACCGCTGATTGCTGACATCGAAAGCAGAAGGGTGACAAACTGTGCAATTTTAGCGCATTGTTAAGGCCTCTAAACTTTCTGAGCTAAAACCCGCTGGAGAACTTGCTGGTAAGCACTTTCTACCGATCCCAAGTCGCGCCGGAATCGGTCTTTATCCATAACACGGGCATCGGGGTCAGTTTCTGTGTTGTCCCAGAGGCGGCAGGTGTCGGGACTGATTTCGTCGGCGAGGATCAGATTTTGATGTTGGTCGATACCGAATTCTAGTTTGAAGTCTACTAGGGTGATGCCGCACTCGGTGAAAAATTCTTTGAGTATTTCGTTAATTTCGCGGGCGGCGATTTCTAGTTGGTCTACTTGTTCGGGGGTAGCTAGCTGCATTAACTGGATTCTGCCGCGGGTCAGTAGCGGGTCTCCCAAATCGTCGTTTTTGTAATAAAATTCCACCAGCGGGGGATTGACAATTGTGCCTAGGGCGAGTCCTGTTTGCTTGCAAAGACTGCCGGCGGCAATATTTCTGACTACGACTTCCAAGGGCAAGATTTGGACGCGACAGACTCGCATTTGGTTGGGGGCCGGCGTGTCGATGAAGTGTGTGGGAATCCCTTTGGCTTCTAGCATCCGAAACAGGTGCGCGGATACGGCGCAGTTGATTTCGCCTTTGCCGACGATGCTGCCGCGTTTCTGGGCGTTAAAGGCTGTGGCGTCGTCTTTGAAGTGGGTCAGCAAAATTTCGCTGTCTTCGGTGGAGTACAGGATTTTGGCTTTGCCTTCGTAGAGTTTGCGATCGGCTGACATGGCGATTAATAATGTAGATAAGTTTTAGATTTTACAGTAGCTCGATCGGGCGTTATTGGCGAGTTTTTGGATCTAGGCTGCCCCACTTAGGCCCCGGACGGGCGAGTACCCCTGCAGGTAGATACCGCGATCGGCTGAGGCATAAATGATTCTTGACAAAGGACAATAGAGATGAGACTTGCTGGGTTCGCGATCGGTGCGCGATCGACCTCGGCAACGAGACTGATGCTTACAAAACACCTGCAAACTGACTAATTTATGGAAGACAAAAAAATTCATATCCTCTTGGTTGAAGATGATGAGGTTGATGTGATGAACGTCCGGCGAGCGTTCAAAAAAAATAACATCGTTAACCCTCTCTACATGGCAGCCAACGGATTAGAAGCTCTGTCTATATTGCGCGGAGAAGGGAAAATCGAGCCTGCAATGCCTCAAGCGCGCCGGTTAATTCTGCTGGACTTAAATATGCCGAGAATGAACGGGATCGAGTTTTTGCGAGAATTGCGACTAGATGAATGTTTGAGGTCGATTCCGGTGATCGTTCTCACCACTTCTAATGAAGATAGAGATAAAGTAGAAGCTTATAATTTGAATGTAGCGGGCTATATTCTTAAACCTGTCACTTTTTCTAACTTCGTGGAAGTTATGGCTACCCTCAATAGATACTGGATGCTGAGCGAAATTCCCTAAATTAAGATAAATTTTAACAGGAAATTTTTCAAGGTAGCTTTGGTAATTTTTCAGCGGTGCATTTATTTTAATTGCTTTTTGTAGACCGCAGCTTTTTCGGAGTAATCCACAATTCGGTTGTTATGGACAAACTTATCAAAATTCTGATTGTTGATGACGATGCAGTCGATCGGATGGCGGTCAAACGCTCGCTCAAGTCGGCAGGCGTTTCTGCAGAAGTTATTGAAGCAGAAAACTGCGCCGATACCCTGGCAAAACTCTCGGTAAGTAAAAATTCTACCCAGGTAGGGGCGAAACTATCCAAACAAAATAAATCTCAACATTTAAGCGAGGTTGAGGAGACAGAAAACGGCCTGCTATTAAATCAGATATTTGAGTGCGAATTTGACTGCGTATTCCTCGACTACGGATTGCCGGACGGAGACGGACTGAGTTTGGTACAAAATCTACGGGAAGCTGGGCTAAAAGTTCCCTTAATTGTGCTCACAGGTCAAGGCGACGAACAAATTGCTGTGGAATTGATGAAGGCTGGAGCTTCTGATTATATCGCTAAAAGCAAGCTTTCTCCCGAGAGTTTATCCCGCAGTTTGTATAATGCTATGCGCGTTTACCGCGCCGAATCTCAGGCGTTTCATACCAGCCAAAAACTTAAGGAAAGTGAGGAACGCTACAGGTTAGTTTTAGAGGGAGTGAACGACGGAATTTGGGATTGGGATTTAAGTAAAAATGAGGTTTATTGGAACGATCGCCTTTTGGAAATTATCGGTTTGTCGCGAGAGCAATTTGGCAGGACTATGGAAGCTCTCTACAACCGCCTGCACCCGGAGGACAAGGACGGCATCGTCCGGGCGATCGCCGCTCATTTGGAACAAGAAATAGACTATAATGTAGAGTTTCGCCTGCTGCACTCTTCGGGTTTTTACCGCTACTGCACTTCTCAGGGAAAAGCTCAGCGGAATTATCATGGAAAACCGCTGCGAATGGCCGGTATGATTAGCGATATTACTGAGCGCAAACAGGCGGAAGATGCTCTGGAAAGGGAACGGCAGCAACTGAGACAAATTATTACTTGCGTGCCTGTAGCAATGGCGATGTTCGATACACAAATGCGCTATATGGCTAACTCTAAAAAATGGGTTAGTCAATTTAATTTGGAGTTGCCCTCCCTAAATAATCTCAGCCATTACGAATTGTTTCCAGATACGCCAAATCGCTGGAAAGCCATGTATCAAGAAGTGCTCAAAGGCAAGGTAGTGTCTGTGAGCGAAGATGCCTGGGAACGAGCAGACGGATCGGTTCTGTACCTGCGGTGGGCTGCTCACCCTTGGTACGATCCCGACGAAAAAGTCGGGGGAATTGTGATGGTTGCCGACAAGATTAATGAGTTGGTGGAAGCGCGGGAAACTGCCTTAGAAGCGAGCCGGGTGAAGTCGCAATTCTTGGCGAACATGAGTCACGAAATTCGCACTCCGATGAATGGGGTTTTGGCAATGGCTCAATTGCTGCTGCGCGCTAATCTGGAACCGAAACAACAGGAGTGCGCTCAGACTATTTACCGCAGTGCTGAACATTTGCTGAACGTTATTAATGATATACTCGATTTCTCTAAGATTGAAGCTGGAGAGATGCGGCTGGAAAAGGCGGATTTTGATTTGGATAGCTGCGTTGAGTCGGTGATAGAAATGACAGCGCATTTGGCAGAGGAAAAAGGTATTGAATTGAATATTTTAGTTGACAGTTCAGTGCCGAGAAAGTTGGTGGGCGACTCTGGCCGATTGAAGCAAGTTTTGTTGAATTTGGCGGGGAATGCCATAAAATTTACCGATCGCGGTCAAGTTTTAGTTCACGTAACTGTGAAACAGGGCAACCGACGGGCAGACGGTAGACAAGGGGCAAGATTGCTATTTTCGGTGCGGGATACTGGCATTGGAATTTCAGCAGAAGGGCAAACAAAGCTGTTCCAATCTTTTTCTCAGGTAGACGATTCTCCTACTAGGCCTTACGGCGGAACGGGTTTGGGTTTGGCTATTTGCAAGCAGTTAGTGGAGATGATGGGAGGCGAGATTGGAGTTCGCAGTTTGCTAGGCAGCGGTTCGACTTTTTGGTTTACTGTACCTTTGGAAAAACAGTTGCAAGTTGAGCCTCAAGAGCCCGAACTTGCGGGCAAGAAGCTGTTAGTAGTCTCTGGAAGCGCTTTGAGGAGGGCAGCAGTGCGATCGCTCGCTCAAAGTTGGGGTGCCCGCTGCGACGAGGCAGAAACTGCTGCTGAGGCTTTGAGTTGGTTGAACAAGGCTCAGGGCAGGATTTCTCAACATTCGGGGGAGGCGGAAAAAAGCTGGGATGTGGTGCTTGTGGACTTGCAAATGCCAGAGTTGGATGCGGAGGAATTTGCTAGGGAAGTGCGATCGACCTCGACAGTGGGTTCGTTAATTGCCATGACTGCTTTGCGGGAACAGCCGAACGCTGAAGCGCTTTGCAGTCGGGGTTTTAGCGGGTATTTGATCGAGCCGGTGCGGCCGAGCCGCCTGCTTGAGGCTGTGCTGGCACCGGTTAAGGGAACGAGAGAGTTTGGGAGGTTGGAGGCTGCTAATACTTACAAGTTGCCAGCAGTTAATTCTCAATATATTACTCCCAATTCGCCGTCATCCTTGAGAATTTTGCTGGCGGAAGACCACCCGATCAATCAACAAGTGCTTGTCGAACAGTTGGCAGTTTTAGGCTATCACGCTGACTGCGCTGTCAACGGTCAAGAAGCGCTGGATTTGCTGGCCAAAAAAAGCTATGATTTAGTGCTGATGGACTGTCAAATGCCCGTACTTGACGGTTACAAAACGGCGCAAAAGTTGAGGGAAATCGAAGGAAGCGATCGGCATACTTTTGTGATGGCTTTAACTGCTCATGCTATGCCGGGGGAACGAGAAAAGTGTCTGGCGGCGGGGATGGACGATTATCTCAGCAAACCTGTAGATTTAGATGCTTTGGCGGCGGCGCTGAAAAAGTATGAAGCCCGAAATGTTCAGTTTGAAAATAACTATGGAGTTAAAAGTATTAATTCGGAAAATAAATCTCAATTAGCAACAAGTTATACAGAAGTTTTGGAAAAAGCGCAGGTTGTGGCTGTGCCGGCACCAAGGGCGATCGCACTTCAAACTTGGGAAGATAGAGACTGCGACGGACTGTTCGACAAGAGCAGATTGGAGCAACTGGGACGAGTTAATATTAAATTGCCCGAGCGACTTTTGCAAGCTTTTGTGGCAGACGCGCAAGCTGATGTGGCTGCTGCCAAAAGAGCCGTAGAAGCTAAAGATTGGCAAACTGTGGAATATCAAGCACACCGTCTCAAGGGAACTTCGGCTAATGTGGGAGTTGCTCTGATGTCGGATTTAGCCACACAATTAGAGCATCAAGCGCGAGGCATTCAATCTGAACCATCAGGGGGAAAATTGTCAAGTATTGAGAAGATTGAGAACATATTAGTGAGTTTGTCCAGTCATTTAGCCCGGGTTCAAGAATTTGTGGAAACTCGAATGTTTTGTTAATGTTTAAGTCTGTTTTTGGTTGGGAGATACGTCGGCGATTTTAATCGCCACTAATACACCAACTATTGTCCCTCTCTAAGAGACTAAGACATAAAGTCGGCGATTGAAATTGCCACTACATCAACTATCTTCCCTTTCTAAAAGACTAAACAATAAATTCTTTCTGTCTTCCTTCATTCTGTGTCCTCTGCTTTCTCTGCGGTTAATTAAAAAATAATTAATTTAGCTATGAATTACGATACCAGTACAAACTATATTTTAGAGATTGATTCATTAGAAAATAATGGAGAAATACTAACCCCTTTGATGATGTTTGCTCGGGAACTTTTATTGTATGAAAACGAGGCTATTTCTGAGCAAGATCATGTAAAGGCTGTGCCGTCCCCACCCGACAAAATTAATGATTTTTGTGTTGACAATATAGTGGCAAAAGTGGCTCGCTGCTGTCGGGAAAGCAAGATTGGAAAAAAATTACCTACGGCTTTTTACGTTCATGTTTCTGCTTTGCAAGCACTCAACCCTGTCCTCGGAATCTACGAAAACTGTGCCAGACGCGCTCTCGAAAATATTGATGAAGCAACTTTAGTTAAATTTTCACTCCATCAACCTAAAATATCTTATCTTTTTTACCCTGATTTCGATACAGATGCTCACCCTGCTTTGAAAACCAGCCTCCAAATTAATCTGGAAACAGGGGAAGTTAAATATTTCGATTACAGCAACAGCGAAAATCCCCCGGTTTTGCACCGCAAGGAAACTTTTGTAGCTGCGGATTATCCGAATTACGAAAAGTTTTCTCGACTCACTCGCAGCGAGGAAGGATGGGGACTGCTTGACAATACTAGCGTTATCGGCACTCGCGAGGGTTGGCTCAAATATTTGGGATATTGCGGTGTGGAAATTCAAGATCATGCTGTTGTCGAGCGTTTGAAACAGGAGAATAGCGACCTTTCAATTCCTAAAATCGAGCGACACAAAGCTGCGATGGTACGCCACTCTCTTTCTAAACCTTTGCGTTTGGTTTTAGAAGCTGATTTAGCGATCGATGGGACGACTTTTTTTGATTACGGTTGCGGTTACGGCGGCGATGTTAAATATATTGCACAAGAGGGTTATGCTATTTCTGGTTGGGACCCATACTATCAGCCTGATACTCCCCGAATTTGTGCGGATATTGTGAATATTGGTTATGTGATTAATGTAATTGAATCTTTGGCGGAACGCCGAGAAGCGTTGCTGAATGCTTGGGAATTAACTAAGAATTTATTAGTTGTAGCGGCTCAAGTTTTGATTGATGATAGCGCTAGAGGTCAAATTGCTTATGGGGATGGGGTGATTACTTCTCGAAATACTTTTCAGAAGTATTACGAACAAGAAGAGTTGAAGGTTTATATCGACCAAGTTTTGAGTGTTGATGCAATTCCTGTGGCTTTGGGGATTTATTTTGTGTTTCGGGATGCTGCGGAGGGTGAAGGTTTTCGTGCTTCTCGGTTTCGATCGCACTTATCGACTCCCAGAGTTCGATCGCAAGTTAAGCGTTTTGAAGATTACGAGGAAATGCTGGCTCCTTTGATGGCTTTTGTGAGCGATAGGGGCCGCCTTCCGGTTAAAGGCGAATTAGCGGAAGAATCGCCAATTAAGGAGGAATTTCACAGTTTTAATCGCGCTTGGAGAGTGATTTTGCAAGCAACGGATGCGGATGATTGGGAGACAATCGCCGACAAACGCCGCCAGGATTTGCTGGTATATCTCGCTCTCAACGGTTTGGGCGATCGACCTTCAATCCGCCGACTCCCGGCTCAAATCCGCAACGACATCAAAGGTTTGTTTGACAATTATCAAAAAGCTTGCACTTTGGCAGATTTAATGCTATACAGTCTGAGCAAAGCTGATATTGTTGCGGATTGCTGCGAAGATAGTGCGATCGGCTACAAACAGCCCGGTACCCTTTCAGTTCACGTCTCTGCTTTAGAAGAACTAGACCCTTTACTCCGGCTCTACGAAGGCTGCGCTAACCGCACAATTGGCAGACTTGACGGCGCGACAATAATCAAATTTTACGCTCGCAAACCTCAAATTTCCTATTTATTTTATCCCGATTTTGACACTAACCCGCATCCAGCCCTCCACACAGCTATGCACATACATTTGCGCAACCTTTCTGTCAGCTATCAAGACTATTCGGATGTGTACAATCCGCCAATTTTAGTTAAAAAAGAAGCTTTTGTTACTGCTAGTTATCCCCATTACGAAAAATTTGCGAAACTCAGCCGCCAAGAAGAAAAATTAGGGATTCTAGATCGTGGCGCAGTTAAGAAACATCGGGAATGGGTGAAGTGTTTGGAGGAAAATTGCGTTAAAATTAAGGATCATAAGTTGTTTTGGCGATCGAATGCTGACCCCGAAAAATTGAAAATGCTGCAAAAAGCTGCCTCGGAACGTCAGCAGAAAAAGATTGAGTTTAATGCAGGAAAGATTGAACAAACCGCAGAGAGCGCAGAGGGTACAGAGGATGGAAAGGTTAGTGGCGAAGAACACAGTTGAAATTTGTTGGTAAGGTGTTTACAATTGAGGCTGTAGCGTTCCTAGCGGTTGACATGGAAGAATACTTGAAAGTGAGTGAAGTTATTAATTGGCAGCATCCTGAAATTATGGAATGTGCTAAACAAATCGCATCGGAATATGAGACACCAACGGCAATAGCTAAGGCTTGCTTTGAGTGGGTGCGAGATGAAATTCGTCACAGTTATGACTATCAAATGAGTCCTGTGACCTGTACAGCTTCAGATGTACTTCAGCATAAAACAGGGTATTGCTATGCGAAAAGTCACTTGTTAGCAGCCTTACTAAGAGCAAATGAAATTCCAGCAGGTCTTTGCTACCAGCGGTTGAGTATTGATGACAAGGGTGCGCCGTATAGTTTGCACGGTTTCAATGCCATCCATTTACCTGAAGTTGGTTGGTACCGAGTTGATGCAAGAGGTAACAAAGAAGGAGTCAACGCTCAGTTCACTCCACATCAAGAACAGTTAGCGTTTAAGATTCAGTTTTCCGAAGAGGCAGATTTTCCAACCATATTCTCAGAGCCGCTTCAAGTCGTTATAGAAGCACTGCAAGCACAGAAGGCATGGGATGATATGCTTCGTAATCTCCCAGACATTTCGTTGGAGTCCGCGAAGAGTTATGGTCTGCTATGATACACATCGAATCCTGCTTTGGGCAGGCGCAGCGTTTTGAATTGTTCACGGGCAAAAGAGCCACAACATTCATCTTTATAAGCGGCTCGGATACAAGCTATTCAAGAGTGAAAAAATAAATAAACCCCTGTCGTTCGTGTTCATGCAGAAACAGTGAAAAGCCCCAACAAGCAGCACAGGCTGTGGCAGTAGTTTGAAAACGATCGTTTTTTGTGAATAACGTATTGACATTGTAAATACATTTTACCTATACTAGGGAGCATGAATGTATACTTCGTGCTCAATGGCATTACCTTTGTATGGGACGAGGGAAAAGCGCGGATCAATCCCACAAATCATGATGGGGTTACTTTTCAACAAGCTGCTGAATGCTTCTTTGACCCATTTCTAGTTGTCGTTGATGCCAGCCGCAATGAGGAAGCGCGTGATGCTGTGATTGGGCTAGATAGTCGGTAGAATCTACTGTATGTGGTTCACATTGAGCGTGAAGAAAATGTCATTCGGATTATTTCAGCACGTAAAGCAACTCGTCAGGAGAGGGCAGAGTATGAAGGTTGAAGCATTAAAGCAGCGATTAAACCGCAACCGTCCAATGACTAGCGTGACTATCCGTATGCCCGAAGATGTTGTGGAAGACCTAAAGAAAGTTGCACCATTGTTGGGTTTTTCGGGTTATCAGCCATTAATTCGTGCTTATATCGGTCAAGGTTTGCGCGTTGATTTAGAACGATTTGAGAGCGATACAGTGACAGCCTTAGTAGCAAGTTTGAAGCGTCGAGGTGTCAGCGATGCAGTGATTGATGAGGCATTAAACGAAGTCATTCATGCTGAGTCCTGTTAATTGTGTCTAGCCAGCAGTACAACAAGGCGATCGATCTAACATTCAGATAGCTAACACAACACGGTATCTCATTAGGAAAGTCACTGTCTCATGAACGCAGACGCTATGAACAATACCTCAAAAACCGACTGGGCTAGAATCGACGAAATGAGCGATAAAGATATCGATACCTCCGATATTCCACCGCTGTCGGATGAGTTCTTTCATCGCCGATTAAAACTGTACAAATCCGCATTCGGACGATCGACCATTAATGAAAATATTCCCTGCTCGCATTCATATTCTGCTTGCCAGTCAAGCTCCCGTCGGACTAATCATTCGACGCGGCCCGTCGAAGCAGGTTGCGACAATGCTATGGGATCGACAATGCGATCGATTCCAACTGGGACAATGGTTAAAGGGACGCATCTACGAACGCCGGAGTGACCTCTCACCCGACGGCAAATATCTGATTTACTTCGCGATGAATGGTCGCTGGCAATCGGAGGCCTGTGGTGCCTGGACTGCGATTTCACAAGCACCATACCTCAAAGCGATCGCCATCTTCCCCAAGGGGGATTGTTGGAATGGGGGTGGTCTGTGGACGAGCCGAGCCACCTACTGGCTCAACGACGGCTACTACGGCCACCAGATATTGCGGGATACTTCGACAGTCCGTCGCGACACCACCTACGCCCCAACCTGCAATTATGGCAACAACGAGTGTCTCGGCGTCTATTACCCTCGACTTTTACGCGATGGTTGGCAACTGGTCGATCGCGTACAGTTCGGCAAATGGAAAGCCCAACATATCTTTGAAAAATCGATCGGCAACGGTTGGATACTGCGCAAAATCGCCCATGCCGAGACTGATGCACCGGAGGGGAAAGGCTGTTATTGGGATGAACATACACTGGTTAACCGAGCTACCGATGCCACGATCGGCTATCCCCAATGGGAGTGGGCCGACCTCGATGGCAAACGGCTAGTCTGGGTGGCTGAAGGCAACCTCAATGCGGCAGAGGTAACAGCGAAAGGATTAACCAACGTTGCCGTATTATTTGATTTTAATGATATGCAATTTAAGCCGATCGCTGCGCCCTACTGAATCATCATCCACTTTTAACCAGAGAACCGATGACCGAACTTAAACCAATATTAAGCGAACTTAATTTTCAAATAATCATCCTCCATCTTCGCCCCCGAAGGTTGCAGCGCCGCTAAAGCTTGCGGCAACACCAAATTACGGCGGTGATTCCCAATCCGAACATTCAACTCATCTCCCGTTTTGCTCAACTGGATCTGATCCTTAGCAATTCCCGGCAAATACAGTTCAAGACTATATTGATTGTTTTCCTGCACGATCTTAATCGTATTTTCTTTGTAATAAACTTGACTGGGGTCTTCGTCTTTGTAAAGCGTTTCTTTCAAGCGTTCCAAAGCTGCCAAGCCGCACATTTCTTCAGAATAAAGTGGCACCTCCTTAACTGGCAGCGGCATGAAATCTGAGTGAATTTCCTGACGGTACTGTTCCTGGCTTTCTTTCCACCGTTTAAAAAATGGGTCAGTTACTTCTGCGGGAATAATCCGGTTAGCTACTACTAAATCTGTGGCTACATTGTACAAACTCAAATAGGCATGAGCGCGCAGAGACTCTTTAATTACCATTTTTTCTGGATTGGTAACTAACCTTACCGAAGTGACAGTATTGTCAGTTAAAACCTTTTCCAAAGCTTCGATTTGTTCGTAAAATTCGTAAGGTGCATCCATCACCTCTTTGTCTGGCAAAGAAAAACCCGCAATCGGTCTAAAAATAGGTTCAACTAAAGGTCGAAGGGCGGCTGATATCCCTTGCAGCGGCTTGTAAAATTTTCTCATGTACCAGCCGCCAACTTCCGGCAAGCTTAGCAGTCTTAATGCTGTGCCAGTCGGAGCAGAATCGATAATTAAAACATCAAATTCGCCTTCGTCGTAATGCCGCTTCATTCGCACTAAACCGAAGATTTCATCCATTCCTGGCAAGATGGCTAATTCTTCAGCTTGCACCCCTTCGAGCCCCTGCGCTCGCAAGACTTGAGTAATGTAGCGCTTAACTGCTCCCCAATTGCCTTCTAATTCCCTGAGAGCGTCTAATTCTGCTCCCCACAAATTCGGTTTTACCAGCCGCGAATCGTGCCCGAGTTCCATGTCGAAGCTGTCGGCTAAGGAGTGAGCGGGATCTGTGCTCAGCACTAGGGTTTTGTATCCCAATTCGGCACAGCGCAGCCCAGTCGCAGCGGCTACGGAGGTTTTGCCGACGCCGCCTTTTCCGGTCATTAATATTAAGCGCATTGATTGTTTAGCTCGCCTGAAAATTCTTTACTTCTATATTGTAACGGAATGTAACAGAAATTAATTTAACAGGACTGATGCACGGGGCCCTGCGGTAGGTTGCAGTATAAGCACCTTACTCAAAGGGGTTACTCTCATTCCCCATCTAAAATCTAAAATCTAAAATTTAAAATGGTATTACCAGTTGTTTGAGCACGTCTAGCCGCGAACAGTTCCAGTAATCGATGTGGGAAACGATTAAACCGTCATTGTTGACTTTAAGTTCGCTCCTACCGGCGATCGCCATTTTCGGTTTCCAAGGTAGCGGTGCGATCCAGCTCAGAGTCCAGCGAGTTTCGATAGTATCTCCCGATCGCGAAATGCCGTGCAAATCGAGTTTAATTTGTTTAAAAACAGTCCCCATAAACCCGATCATTTTGCGGTAGCGATCGACTCCTGTAAATCGATTCACCGGGTCTTCAAAATAAACATCTTTTGCATAAATGCTGTAAGTCTGATTTTGGGGAAATCTTTGATAATCGTCTTTGAGAATTTCAATAATGTCCATTATGATTAGATATTTGCCTTAAATTATTATAATATAGTTTATACTTGCTTGAGAAAAGGCGGACAACTTATGATCGACCTCTACACTTTTACCACACCAAACGGCCGCAAAGTCTCGATCATGCTCGAAGAAATAGGTTTACCCTACAGCGTGCACGTCATTGACATCACAAAAAACGACCAATTTAGCCCCGAGTTCATCGCCATCAACCCCAACAGCAAAATTCCGGCCATAGTCGATCGAGATAACGGCCTCACCGTCTTCGAGTCCGGCGCTATTCTGATCTATCTTGCCGAAAAAAGTGGCAGATTTCTGCCCACCGACAAACAAAAATACTTTCAAGTTATGGAGTGGCTGATGTTTCAAATGGCCAGCGTCGGCCCGATGTTTGGTCAGCTAAACCACTTCAAACGCTTTGCACCCGAACAAATTCCCTATGCGATCGGGCGCTACGAAAAAGAAACATTGCGCATCTACGGAGTATTAGACACTCAACTAGCAAAATACGAATACATCTGCGGCGACTATTCTATCGCCGACATTGCTACATATCCCTGGGTTGCTATTTACGAATTTCAAGGATTAACCCTCGACAACCACCCCCACCTTAAACGTTGGGTAGAAACCGTGCAGAAGCGTCCCGCCGTTGAGCGCGGAATGGCTGTTCCATCATTATAAACCCCGCATCTAAATTGTATTTTCGGGAGGGCGTGCCGCCCACCCCACAAAGCAAGTTTACTGTTTGTGGAACGGGCTTCTAGCCCGTTCAAAAAAAGCCCTCAAACTCAATCGGCGAAATGCTTAATAATCGCCTCAGCAAACTCCGAACACTTCAACTCAGGCACCGGCGGCTCCATCAACCTCGCCAAATCGTAAGTAACTTCACCGTTAGAAATTGCCGCTCCCAAACCCTTCTTAATCAAATCTGCCGCTTCTTGCCATCCCATGTATTCCAACATCATCACCCCGGACAAAATCAGGGAACCGGGATTGACTTTATCCAAACCGGCGTGTTTCGGTGCAGTGCCGTGAGTTGCCTCGAAAACAGCACATTCATCACCAATATTCGCGCCGGGCCCCATGCCCAATCCGCCGACAATTGCTGCCGCCGCATCGGACAAATAATCCCCGTTCAAATTCATCGTCGCCAAAATCGAATATTCGCCCGGTCGAGTTTGAATTTGTTGGAAAATACTGTCAGCAATTCGGTCGTTGACCATAATCTTTTCTTTCCACTGACCGCTGCCGTGACTGTCCCAAATTGCAAACAAAACGTCGGCAACTTCTTGACGAATTTTAGCTTGTTTTTCTGGAGTCAAAGCATCATATCCCGGATCTATTAGGCGGGCATTGTCTTCCAAGCTAATGTCGGGATTTTGTTCTTTGTTGGCGAGAACCCAAGACTCTCTTTCAGTCACGCACTGAGCGCGATATTCGGTGGTTGCCAGTTCGTAACCCCAATCTCGGAAAGCTCCTTCGGTGTATTTCATGATGTTGCCTTTGTGCACCAAAGTCACTTGCTGCTTGTCTTTCGGCAACCGCAAAGCGTGGGCGATGGCGCGCCGCACTAAACGTTGAGAACCGCTTTTGCTAATTGGTTTAATTCCTATTCCTGAATCGAGGCGAATTTGTTTTTTGCCGTGTTCGGGTGTTGCCGGAATCAACTCATTATTGAGGAATTCAATCAGTTTTTTGCCGATTTCGCTGCCTTTGGGCCATTCAATTCCCAGGTAAATATCTTCTGTATTTTCCCGGTAAATAATTACGTCTAGCAGTTCAGGAGTTTTGTGCAGCGATGGTGTTCCAGCATAATATTTGCAGGGTCGCACGCAGGCGTAAAGGTCAAAGATTTGCCGCAAAGCTACGTTTAGCGATCGAATGCCGCCTCCGATTGGGGTTGTCAGCGGCCCTTTGATGGCGACTCCGTATTCTTTGATGGCGTCTAAGGAATCCTGCGGCAAATATTGGTAAGTACCGTAGACATCGCAAGCTTCGTCGCCTACATAAATCTTAAACCAGTTAATTTTCCGCTTGCCGCCGTAAGCTGTTTCTACCGCAGCATCCATGACTTTCTGGGATGCTGGCCACAAGTCCACACCCGTACCGTCACCGCGAATGAAGGGAATAATTGGGTCGTCGGGGACGATCGGTGAACCGTCTTTGAAAGTAATTTTAGAACCAGTTGTCGGGGCTACAATCTTTTCGTACATATCTTAACAGCGCGGATAGCAATGTTCCCTATTTTGCCACGATTATCACTCTAAACCTCAACAAATCCTAAATATTTGTATAAATTTAAGTTGGATTTTTGGGCGATCGGCTGGCCGTCACTGTGACTTTTGGGCGATCGTAAATTTAAAAGTAACTTTAAAAAAGTAGCAAATATAGCAGAAGTTTCTATCAAATATGCCTCTCTATCTTTCAGCCCTAATGTTGGGAAGATGCTAGAAGCGAGTCAGTGGATTTTAGATTTTAGATTTTAGATTTTAGATTTACTCCACAGATTCATCTGGGATTTTGAACTAGGGTCTAAAACTTGGGGCCGCTCACGAATCCTGTAGGAAACTTGTATTCGTTTTTGAGCTGGGTCAAAGTGGATTTTAGATTTTAGATTTTAGATTTTAGATTTACTCCACAGATTCATCTGGGATTTTGAACTAGGGTCTAAA